>JAGGWR010000056.1 GCA_021163445.1 Candidatus Tharpella aukensis | reverse complement strand
CAAAGCCTGCCGACCTTAAACAAGATTATTGACTTTATCCGAGGACAAGATCATTACGATGAACTTAGACAAAAGATCCTTGATCGAATCGTCCGAATCACACGCAACACCAGAGAACTTAAAGTCTTCAATGAAGCCTCTCAAACTCGGGAACTCAGGATTTTCAAGGTAAAGAAACTCTAATGCATGAACAAGCATCGCAACCCAAAACTTATTTTAAGGGCTCGCAAATAAGTGCTCTTATCAGAACATTTTCTGATTTTTAAATCTTTTTTTGTGCAGAAAATAACCTGCAAGGCACTAATGGCTAAAACAGTCTCTATATTCTTCAACAATGTCAACCTGCAGGTCTACAGCCAGGATGAGGAGAGCGGCCGAATCGAATCCGTCTACCTGGATGAGATTTCAACTACGGTCGAAATTAACACACCTAATGGCCCGGAAAAGATCCACCTGGTGCCCGCCATGGTTTGCTATGCTGATCGTATCTATTGCGGCCAGGAAGTCTTCACCCATAAAAAATTCAACTCTCCGGCAACCTTCAAATATATGAAGCAATATATGGGCAAGAGGCAATACCTGCCCCGGATTATCGGCGATCAGGAGATCAGCACCTTTCAAGCCGCCACCGACCTGCTGATCAATATCATCGACCGTATCCATGATCTCTATGGCAAAGATCAGGTGGCAATGATCGTCTTTGTCGTCCAGCCCCTCAACTTTTCAATTTTTGCTTCAATTATCGAAGAGTTCTGCCTGCGCATCGGCCTGATCAATTACAAAGTTGTCGACGAGGGGGTTTGTGCTCTTTTAGCTTACGATCTTGCCAACCAGACAGACCAGCACCTCGTCTATCTTCTTTTTGCCTACACAACCATTGACTTCTACCTGATCAAGATTGTCGAGAGTAACCGGGAACCCCGACTCCAGAGTGTGATTGTCTGCAGCATGCATAAAAACTATGGTGGTGCCGATATCGACAAAGTGATCCAAAACTACTTTGCCGAAAAAGTTCCTCTAAACATGAAAAAAGCCCGAGAAATCAGGGGAAAACTTAATCTAAAACCACAATACCAGGAGACTGTTGACGGAGTTGAACTACGCCTTTCACGTAACGATCTCCATAAAATGCTCGATCAAAAAGGCTACGGCGCAGAACTTAAAGTTCTTTTGCGTGATCTCTTTGATCTCGCTTCAGGCTTTGGTGTCACCTATGAAAATGTAGGCTATGTCTTAGGCAGCGGTTTAAGCTTCCCGACCCACTACTACAATGACATCATGAAAAAATTTTTCGGGCCCAAACTCTTAAGTCACAGAGCCCACGAGGCCATCCCGATCGGAGCTTTGCGTTACTTGAAAAAAGGTGGGCTTCAGGCAACAATCAAAGCCAATTACGCGATCCGCAGTCGCACCGCCAAGGGCGATGGCTACCGCTACGACATTATTGTTCCGAAAGGCACCCCCTACCCGACCCAGCACGGCATCACCAGTATTGTTGCTAATGGTTCTTTTGTCGGTCAGCTTGAGGTTGAGCTTGACATTTTCCGTATGGATCGTCCCGAGAGCAGCAGTGACCGGGAGATTGTCATTGATGATGCCGGGCGCATGCAGTTGGAAGAGAATTTAGGGGACGAACAGCAATCATTCATTAATGAAGCCCGGCCCGAGATTATTCCTCTAGATCCGCCCGCCCTAGACAATGAACAACGCCTAGAAATAACTTTTGATATCAGTTTAAACTGTGATCTACTAATTACGGTCAAAGATTTACGCCGTAATCAGACTATCTGGAAACGAAAAAAATCGGTACGCCTGGAATAATGGAATGAATCAACAAACAGATAAATCCAACAAAACCACTGAAAAAGAGCCACCGATCCATATTCGAATTACGGAAAACGGAGAAATCTGCGCCTGGGGTCTTAATCAAAGTGGAGAAGAGCAGATTTTCAGCTTGACCGGCAATCTTGATTTGATTAATAAATGTAAAGCTATGTCATATAACTTATGCGGTTAACTTATGGAAGGAACCATGACTTTTCTTGATCGTTTCAACACCACCATCCGCAGCAACCATTCGCTAATCAACGTGGTCACTTACGAGGAGGCCCGTTTTCTGGCGATGCTGGCTGAATCTCCACTTTTCAAGGATAAAAATATTATTGTCTGGGATCTGGGGGACGGTTTCAACTCGATCAAGGGCGAAATGATCGGCATCAAGAATAAGGATCGAGCTGATCCCATCAATTGCCTTCAGGAGATCAAGAAATTCAAGGGCAATGCCATCTTTATCTTACGCGATTTTCACCTCCATTTCCGTGAAAGTATTATCTTGCGCTCGTTAAGAAATCTCAACCACGATCTCCAGTTCACCAAAAAAACTATTGTTTTGACCACCCCGAGTCCGACTTTGCCGATTGAATTGCGAGAAGATGTCTGCCAAATTGAACTTGAACTGCCCGGCTATGCTGAAATTGAGAAGGCGCTCGACAGCGTCGTCGTCAGCGCGGCCCAGGGTAAACCGCCAACTCCGCAACTAAAAGAAAAAATTGTTGAATCGACCCTCGGTCTCTCAATGGTTAATATCAAAAATCTTTTTTCCAAAATAATCATAACCCATGGATCTATTGACGAACGCTCTATTGAAATCATTCTTCAGGAAAAACGCGGTATCATCAAAAAAGGTGAAATTCTTGAGTTTTTCCCGGTTCAGGAGAGCCTAAACGATATCGGCGGCCTTGAAAACCTCAAAACCTGGTTGCGCAAACGGAGTCAGGTTTTCACCCACAAGGCTAAGGATTACGGCCTCCCCGCACCCAAGGGGATTCTGATTATCGGCATTCAGGGAACCGGCAAAAGTCTGGCCGCCAAAGCTACGGCCGGACTCTGGAAGCTCCCCCTGCTGCGTATGGATCTGGGCAAAGTTTTCGGCAGCCTGCTGGGTGAATCGGAACAGAACCTGCGCCAGGCAATTAACCTGGCCGAAACTATTTCTCCCTGCATTCTCTGGATTGACGAACTCGAAAAAGCTTTCGCCGGAAGTTCCGGCTCGGCCGGTGACGGGGGCACCTCGGCCCGAATTTTAGGCACCTTTCTCACCTGGATGCAGGAAAAAACCAAGCCCGTATTTATTATCGCCACCGGCAACGATGTCGCCCTGCTCCCCCCCGAACTGATGCGTAAAGGACGTTTTGATGAAATCTTTTTTGTCGACCTGCCCTCAACCTCGGAACGACAGGCAATTTTCAAGGTACTCCTGGAAAAAGTTCGTCCAGTCATTCGCCAATTTGACCTTGAAAAATTGGCAGAAGCAACAACCGATTACAGCGGAGCCGAAATCGAACAAATCATCTACGATGCCATGTTCAATGCCTTCGATGACAATCAAAGAGAATTCACTGAAGCCGACATCCTCAGCAGTGTTACCGAAATCATCCCGATATCGCGCTTGATGAGTGAAAAAATTGATGCCCTCAAAGCGTGGGCAGCCAAACGAACCCGCAAAGCTAACAGTGAGTTATAATTAACTGTTCAACCTGCCTAATGGAGTGAAACCATGTCCCACTTTACCAAAATCAAAAGCAAAATAGCTGACAAAGTGTTTCTTAAAAAAGCGATCAGCGATATGGAGCTGGAATACCAGGAGGGTAAATTAAAAGCCAAAGGCTGGCTCTGGAAAAAAGAGAAAGCCGACATCATCATTCCCACCAAAAGCGGCTATGATATCGGATTTCGCTTTAATGGCCAAACCTACGATGTAGTCGCTGATTGGGACTCAATCAAAGACGTTGACCAGACCACATTCATGAACACCTTAAATCAGCGCTATGCCTATAATGTCGTCAAAGATACCTTAGCGCAACAAGGTTTTCTGCTCACCAACGAAGAGAGTAAAGCAGGCGCCATCAATATGACGTTAAGCCGGACGCTTTAAATTAATTTAAAAACGCCAACCCGGCACAATGCCGGATCGGGACAGATTACTCTGATTTAAATAATTAATAGCCCAATAACAACTTGGAGATAAACAGAACATGGAAAAAATTAATATAGCAATTGGCACAGATGGTGCCGTAGACTTACAGCTGGCCGGTTTTAAGGGTGGCAAGTGCCTGGAGGTTACTAAACTTCTGGAAACCCTGCTCGGCAATGAAATTGTTGAACGTAATCTGACAAGCGAATACTATACAACGGAAGAGGTCGAACTCGAAGAAAAAATCTCCGGCTCCTGAATCGGAAAAAAAAGTGGTTACGGTCTGATAAAACTTGACAACCAGGAATAACCGACTATACTGATTTATAAGATATAATAAAATATACAAAAAATACCGCCTACGTTTCTGTAAAAGCATTAGAACGCTTGTTAAAGTGCTAAAATTCACATAATTCTCGGAGAAGATCATGAGTCCCAGCCAAATACGAAACTATAGTCGCAATCACGGCTATCAAAATGACGAATCCACTGACGCGTTGGAGATCATCCAGAGCATCCCGACATTGACCAAGCTTGGTGCCATCTTCTTGGTTATGGGCAAATTCATGGGTATCATGGCGATCCCAGCCGCCTTCATCCCGGCCCTTAACATGCTGGTTATTCCTTTAGTCATTGCTTGGGGTGGTATGGTATTCATATCTATTATTCTCTGTTCAGTTGACCATTTCCAGAAGAAAAAGATTGTGGCCAACCAAGAGAAAAGAACCTCTATCTCCACAGCAACAGAGAATATCCATGAATTACAGGAAAACGAAGATAAAGTGGAGAATCCAACCATCATCATTCCGTTAACTATGAGTTAAAATTAAAATAGCACCATAATCCACTGCCTGCAAAAAGCACCTCCAGCCTCAGCTGGAGG
Organism: Candidatus Tharpella aukensis; assembly: GCA_021163445.1. Taxonomy (GTDB): domain Bacteria; phylum Desulfobacterota; class Anaeroferrophillalia; order Anaeroferrophillales; family Tharpellaceae; genus Tharpella; species Tharpella aukensis. Next base: position 18,987 of record JAGGWR010000056.1, on the reverse strand, counting down.
TGCTTTTTTTATTCCTGAACTAGATTTGATGAACCACGGATTACACGGAAAAACCGGAACCCCTGAAAAGAGCCTCGGCTTTATCCGTGACCATCTGTGTAATCCTTGGCTAAACTGGCAGAAGGATGGTTTGATCGCTGGATTACCGTGAGCTTACCGCCGATTTAAAACTTGACAAATTAAATAGGTTAATATAGATGGACACAAAATTAACTTATCTTAATGTGTCATATAACCCTGTCAACGACCACAAACTGTGACCACATTGAAGTTGCTTTTTTACGCGTGCCTAAGGGCCGTGGTTAACTTTTTTTGATAGAGGATTTTTTAGATGGCTGGATTACGATGGCATCGATTGAAATTTGTGGCCGGAATCGTAATCGGATGTTGCCTGTTGGCAACATCCGGTTGGGCTCTGGAATTGGCTGGAGCGGACATATCAGTTAGAAGCACCTCTGAATACCGATTACAATGGTCTGACGGCCCCTCAAGTCAGATGGCTGTTGACGAAGACCGGGATCAGGATTTTTTCGAAACCCTGGCAGTTGATGCCAACTGGCAGGAACTGGGCCTGACCTTCTCCTCGATGGCCAGCTATGCCAAAGATCTGGACGGCACCCGTAAGGGCTCTATCTTTCAGGACTATACGGACAGTCGCGGCAGCCATCGACAAGACTTTGAATGCTACTACGCTTATCTGGAAAAAACCGGTCTCTTTACCGACAACCTCACCGTCAGAGCCGGGCGCCAGTATGCCTATGGCGCTGAAACCGTCCAATTTGACGGTCTTTGGGCGCGCTATGATATGCCCCAATGGCTGGGTTTGGAAGTTGAGGCTTTTGGCGGATTAATTACCCAACACTACAGTGATCTGGGTCAAGATGGTATCAGCGGAGCAAATTTAAGAATCCGCCCGCTACCCGGGCTCGCAATTGATCTCAATGCCGTTTTCTTTGATGAAACGTCTTGGGAAACTTCTATGTACTGGCAGCCCTCAGACCTCTGGAAATTTCGCAGCCGCGTCGCTTTCATTAATAGCCATACCCGTTTTTTCGATGCCGGTCTTGAAACCACCCTCGCCTGCACCGGAACCGTGCTTGATTTTTCTATCTATCGACGTTACGCAATCTCCTCTAAAGCAGATTTCCTCTTTGATTTCACCTACACCCTAGACGAAGCCCTGAGTTCAAGAATGAATCGCCTCTACCTGATGAAGGAAGAGGGTTATTACGAGTTCGATTTCCATATCAGCCAGCCGATCCCCCAGCTTAAAGGACTTACCATTTTTGGTCGTTACACCAATCGCAACCTTTCCAGCGGTGAAGATGAAAATCTCTATAACACCGATTTCCAACGAGTTACCGGTGGCTTTGACCTTGATGAATGTTTCGGCTGGCACGGATTCCACTGCAGCGCCGGAGTCAGTCACTGGTGGGAGGATCGGGATAAATATTACGAAGGTAAATCAACTTCATGCTTCGTCGACGTAGAACAGAAACTTTTTGAGAAATTTGCACTGGGAGCCGCCTACTATTATAAAAATGAGGATGTCAACAGCATGCTCGATAGTGAAGCTTCTAACAGCTACCGGGCTTCGATCGCCTATCAAATTTGTGACCATTCCCACATCGAACTGGCCTATGAATATGCCAACGATGATTTCTATGAAGATGAATTAGGGGTTGATCACATCAACTCTTTAACTATCACTCTTGATCTCAACTTTTAACAAAGATAATTCCAAGTTACCAACACTTAACTACTATAACGGGCAATTTTTATGTGTAAGCAAAAACGAAAATTCTTCTGGTTAGGGCTTGCCGCAATCGCACTTGGAGCTCTGGTTCTGGGGGCCTGCAAATCATCAGTGGGCCTCAAATTCAGCCATAAATTCCACATTGTTGAACAGGAAGCGAGCTGTGACGATTGCCACACTAAAGATGATGATGGCAACTTTGCCGCCGCGACCATGGCTAGCTGTCAGGAGTGTCACGATTTTGATCCCGATGAGCCCAATAAAGAGTGCCTTCTCTGTCATACGCCAGAAAGTGCGGAACGTGACTACGAAATTAAGCAAGCCGCAAAAGCGGAAGGCTTTGCCGACCTAATTTTTGACCATGAAGTCCACAGCGATTACGACTGCGATAGTTGCCACTCTGCCATCAAAAAAGATCGCGGCTTTGACAAAGGCCCAACCATGGCCCTCTGTCTTAACTGCCATAAAAAACAGGATGGACCAACCGAATGCGACGCCTGCCATACTGAACTTCGGGCAGATAAAGCACCAGTAAATCATAGCCAGGACTGGGAGGCTCAACATGGTTTTACCAGTAAACTGACCAACTCCTGTGATTGCTGTCACCCGAGCCGCCAGGCTTTTTGCGAAAAGTGTCATCAAACCGAAAAACCCAGAGATCACAATTTTGGTTGGAAAACTACCGGTCACGGCGTTGAAGCAACTCATGACCGCCGCACCTGCGCCACCTGTCATCCAGCTGGCTACTGTGTCGATTGCCACAAACACCAGAAACCGGTCTCCCATTATCGGGGCGACTGGATGGCCTATCAGCGCGAAAACGGCCACGGCGAAGCCGCTCGACGTAATTTCCGCAGCTGCAATGTCTGCCATGAAACCGGCGAGTGCATGAAATGTCATAAAAGCATAATTTTGCGCAAATAATAACGTACTACTTATTGACCAAAGGCAAAAATTACACTGTAACTATTCAGCGTAATTTTTGTCGAGGTTAATCATGTGGGAGAAAATCTGGCAGAACTCCTAGGTCGTTCATGACCTCTGCCCCCTCGAATATTTACTATTTTAAAAAAAATAAGATCTCAACAAAACCTTGGAGGTAGCTAAATGAAGAAGATTTTACCCATGATTCTGGGCGCATTACTACTGGCTCTGGTGCCAATAATGGCCGCCGCAGCCCATCCCCCGGTTGTCCTTTATGACAATCAGGGTAACAGCATCATCAGTCAGCTCAATGATGATGATCCCGTTACTGCCGCCAATGGCTCAGTTTACAAAGAGGGTCCGGCTTACAGCCCGAAACAGACCTGCGGTAAATGTCATGACTATAATTCCATCACTAAAGCCTATCACTTCCGTGAAGGAGCTACCCCCGGAGTTAATGGTGGTGTCAGCGATACCTGGGTCAGTGAAAACCGCAAGACCAACAACCTGCAAAAATATTTGACTAACTCTTACGGTCACCTCTTAAGTCCTGGCCAATTTGGAGGCTGGTGACCCCCCTCCTACCGCCAGTTGGCGGCTAAAGGGGTTCGCGGCAGCAAAGATGCACCTTTTACGAGTGAAGGTAAAACCTACTTTTTTGATATGGGTACCGCTGATCACATCGCTACCTGCTACTCTTGTCACCCCGGCGGTGGCCCGGTTGAAGGCGTTGTCAATCCCGACAATACCGTCACCCAGTTCAGTGATCCTGACTTAAAACCCCTCCATGCCTTTGACCGTGATTTTTATGGTTATGACTCCAATGATATTGTAAACGCTCTCTACGGTTATGATACAATTGAAGAGACTGTTGCCAGCATTGGCGAGCCCCGACTCCATGACTGGAGTAAATCCGGAGTTATGGAAGCAGACTGCCTGATGTGTCATATCGACCCGGAAAGCAGCTATACCTATCGCGCTGCTGATGGTCTTAATGTTTCGCCTATGCGCCCCCGGCTGATGATCTTTGCAGATCGTGATCCGCAGACCAACAAAGTCAAGGAGATATCTTTCGGAATGCCGACTAAAGTTGGCCTTGAAAACAGCACCCCCATGAACTACACCGATGGTCCGCAGCGGATGGGCCGCCCAACCCCGATGATGGCAATGGGCCAGCTCCCGAAAGAAATTGTCGGCGAAATGATGCAGATGTGGGTTGATGGCTTAAAACAGATTCAGGACAGTGGCGTAGCTCTGCCCTACGGTCTCTATGGACCAAATGTCCCCAAAATCTGGGATCCTTCTACCGGCATGCTCAAAGCTGCCTACTGCACCAACCCGAACGGCGTTCAGGATGAGATGCAGCGCCTCCAGGGTTCCCAGGCAGCTTTAGGTCAGTTTTTCATGCACCTTCTTGAGTATTTCAAGGACAAAGGCTTGATGCCGCCGGACGGCACCATGGAAGACATGATGAATTTCATGTTCAACGATTTCATTTATGCCTACAAAATCAAATTTAATATGCCGGGCTCAGATCAGTTCCTACCGATTCCGGTTCCTCTGCGGGCCTATGAACCTGGTAAAATCTACACCAACTGGGACAGCTGTGATGCTTCAGTCCGTGACTTTGCCCGTGCCGGTGTAATTGAGGGCGAAGGTATCCCTTACAGTGGCCGTGTGGGTGAAGAGTACAGTGGTTTGATGTATGCTATGGGTCTGACTATGCAGGGTGATTATCGCTATGTTGATCCGGCTACCGGTCAACTTGATCTGTCACTCGTCATCCGGGATATCCAGGAAGGGAATATCCCGGAAGGTATGGTCTCCCCGACTCTACATGACCTGCTGCCTAATTTCATTGACCTCCAGCCAACGGCAAACCTGATGGGTCTCGACTTCAACCACGATGGCAGCCCGGTAACCTACGTTAAAATTGAACGTAATGGTGACGACTGGATACCCAAAGCATACTATAATACTGCGGATCTTGATGCCAACGGCGCTATCCCGATTGCGAAAATGTTCGGTGGTCAAGATGACATTAACAGTCCTAAATGGATTAAGGTCTGTGGTCAATGTCACGTTATGACCGAGGATCACGGCAACAGCGGTTGGACCAAAGGCCGAACCTTTATGCTGGGGATGCCAGGGGACTGGGTTAAGAATGGTAACTTTGTCAGAATTACTGATGATGAAGAAGCTATCGGTTATGATGCCCACTTGTCATCCGGTAAATGGATGGGCTGTGGTTCCTGTCACCTGCGTACTGAAGGCAGCAAAGAGGATAAACATAACTTCCTGAAAGGCGTCGACACCGCCCATATGGTGAGGAACGACCTTGATGCTAATCCACGGCCGAAAAGCTGTGAAGGCTGCCACCTAGGTTCCGAAGACGCCTATGCCAGCAACCCGACTGCCCGACATGAAGAGGTATTTGGTGAGAATACCGGTCGCCATCTCGCAGTCATCTCTTGTCAGGCTTGTCATGAGCCTTATCGTAAAACCTGGCGTTTCCGAACCTTCGATGATACCTTGGGCTATTACACCAACTTTGATAACCTGATGGGTTACAATATTCTGTATAATAAAAAGACTGGAGCAATGGGTGATGCTAAAGGAATGGCATTCCCTGGACCAGAATATGCTATGGCACCGGTTTACGGAACATCACCTGGTTATGGTATTCCCCATTTCAATATGATCTGCCAGACGATGGAAGCTGACGGTAAGGGCGTTCAGTCGATGGATTTTGTCTCGCAGATGGTCAACTACTTCTATATGAACGGTGAGGCTGATCCGGGACAACTCGTTAACGGCATGCCGACCAACTTCAAGTTTGACATGTGGAACTATTTCCTCCAGGCGAGCTACATGGGCTACCAACAGATGGGGGTTCCGTTAACATTCGATCCTAAGGCACCCAACCTTAACTACCCGCCGCTCTATTATGCTAACGGCATCAACGGCTACCCACAGATTGTTGTCGGCAACCCGATTACGATTATGACCTGGGTTGACGCCAACCCGCAGCCCGATGCTGACATGTCCGATCTGCCTTACGGCGGCGCCAAGGTTCTCTATGTTCGTGAGCTTAATGCCATCATTAAAGCTTACAAACGTCCGATCCAGCTGAACCAGATTCCACCGATGGAGATGGCCATGATTCCAGCTAATGATCCAACTTATGCTGCGAATCCCTATGTTGGGCGCGTTGTCCTTAAAGACAGCGGCTATGTCCTTTTCGATCATACCGGAGATATGTTCCCGGATATCTGGTGGGATGAAGATGTCAAGGCAGTCCAAGCCGCGTTAACCACAGTTTTGAAAGCTGAAGGTGTAGCTGATCCGAAACCGTTGCTATTTATTGCCGGCCACTACTTCTCAGACAGCCACGGCATTAAACCGAAAGAGAAAGCTTTAGGCTCTAAATCATGTAATGACTGTCACGGCAGCTCTGCTACCAGTGCCGGTGCCCATCGCGTAACTGACCGTAATATCATGTTCATGCCTTGGTCACCACCTTGGTTTAGAGATGAAAACCGGGCTATGCGCTATGACCCCAAAGAGGGAATGGTTCCGGCCAACCCAGATGGCCTCTTCATTGTTGACGGCGAGATTGATTACGTCAAACCGATGCAGGCTAACGGCTTACGCTTTATCGGCTCGCGGGCTGACGATCTACTTAAACTCAGTCATCACCATGCCGAAGAACTTTTCAGCTTGGCAGCAGAAGGAACTATCACAGGAAGTCATATTCCGGGAATTGATCCGAGCCTTTTGACTCCAGAAGAGCAGGAAACTGCCTATCTGAAACAGGTTGTCAACGGTCCCTGGTTTGACAAGATGTATTTCTACCTGCCGAAGGATGTCAAAGACACATTAACTGCCTGTGGCTATGCTATCGGCGGAGCTGAAAGTGTCTATCTTAATGGCCGTGGCTTTGTCCGAGCCAATGTTCTGACCTGTGAGTTTGAGCATGAAGGTGAAATCGGCACAATCATCCGTCTGCCTTTCAACGGAGTTGACCCGGAAATCTGGAGCCTGGGTGAAGATGATACCTTCTTTGTCCGTAACCTTAAAGATGAGGTTGTCGGTATCCAGGGCGGCTATGTAATGGTTAAGATCCATGAGCCGGGTGAATATGTTGCGGTTGATCCAGGTGCCGGTGGCGGCAACCAGCTTCTCTACGATCTCTGGGGTGCATTCATGAAGTAGACCTAAAACCCGGCAATCCAAGAATTGCTAAAGCTAAATTTAAAAAAAAGGCGGTCGGTTAATTAACCGAACCGCCTTTTCTGTTTTTAAACAGTAGCCTTTCAAAAAAATTCAGCCCCCTTGCGGAGATTGTAAAGTAAACAGAAAACGCGAATTGAAACTAATATTGTAACTATTCTGAGTAAGTAGAAAAGAGGGATAAAGGAAATATGAACACGACAATTGAAACAGTATATCAACCAGAGCAGTCAACTGATAACCAACGGCCACTATTTCTGGCTCCGGTTTCCGCCGGATTTCCGTCACCGGCGGATGATTACATTGAAAACCGGCTTGACTTAAACAAGCACCTCATCCAACACCCGGCGGCAACCTTCTTCGTCAGAGTCAAGGGTGATTCAATGATTGAGGCTGGCATCCACTCCGGCGACATCTTAATAGTCGACCGCGCCCTTGAAGCGACCGATAAAAAGGTTGTTATTGCCATCATTGATGGTGAATTGACTGTAAAAAGAATCAGGATAGTTGAAGGAAAGATCTTTCTACTCCCGGAAAACCGAGATTACAGCCCCACTGAGATCACCAGTGCAATGAGTTTTGAAATTTGGGGTGTAGTCACCAATGTCATTCACACACTTTAGGATTCATTTTTAAAAGAGGATTTGATCACTATCTCTTCGTGAACATCAAAAAAACAGGTCATCAATTCCGGGTCAAAATGGCTGCCGACACAATTGCGAATTTCTGCAAACGCAGCCTTCTCCGACCAAGCTTCCTTATATGGACGTTTCATAGTCAGAGCGTCAAAAACATCAGCAATAGCAACAATCCTGGCACTTTGCGGAATATCGGAACCAGCCAGCCCTTCCGGGTATCCGGAACCATCCCATTTTTCGTGATGATGCAAGGCAATATCCGCTGCCATTTTAAAAAGCGGAGTGTCATTTTGAGACAGGATGCGATGCCCCAGAATTGGATGAGTCCTCATAATCTTCCACTCTTCAGCGTCTAGTCTGGCCGGCTTCTCCAACACGGCATTCGGAATTCCGATTTTACCAGCATCATGCATAGAGGCCGCCAGCTTCAGAATCTCCGTCTGTTCCACACTCCAACCAACACCACGAGCTATGGCTCCGACATAGGCCGCCATCCGCCAGGAATGACCACCTGTATCCGCGCCATTGCAATGCCATATTTTTTCCAAAATGTTTTCACCAATGGAATACTAGTTCATAGCTACCAATGTCGTTCACACAATCTTGGGGTTCGAGCACCATTAAGATGTTCAGTCCAACTGGCGGCGTATGAAAGCCGGGATTTCGTAATCATCCATCCCACCTTCAAATTCACCTTCAGACGAGCCCACCACCTTTTTCATCATCTGGGGCAGCTCATGAATATCATCAAGCGGGACTGCACGATTTGCAGACCGGTCGATGTCAACAACATCATAATTCGGTTCAGTAATTTTCAACTCCTCCTGACGGGCCTGAAAAGCGGGTCGGTCAAGATTGTCACGCCGGCTGCCAATCGGATATTTACCGGCTAATCCAAGCCCCGGCCCTTTAACGCTGGCAATAGTTTTCTGTACCGAATCAAAACCCGTAGCAATAACTGTTACGCGAAGGTTTTCTCCCAGAGAATCATCGAGAACAACCCCCCAGATAACCTCCGCCTCTTCATGTGCCTCTTCTTGAATAAGATCAGCAGCTTCGCTGATCTCATGCAGAGTAACCTCGTTCGCAGCCGCAAAATTAATGATTACTCCTTGGGCCCCCTGAATACTCAGATCTTCCAAAAGAGGAGAGGCGATCGCCTTCTGAGCCGCCTCTATGGCCCGGTTTTCGCCGCTCGCCGTCCCGGTGCCCATCAGAGCCATACCGGTGTTGCCCATCACGGTCTTGACATCCTGAAAATCCAGGTTTATCTGACCATGCACGTTGATCAGGTCAGAGATACTCCGCACCGCCTGCAACAAGACATCATCAGCTTTTTTAAAAGCATCAACAACGGTTGTATCTTTGCAAACCATATTGAGCAAACGTTGATTGGGAATTGTAATCAAGGCATCAACATTTTCACGCAACTTATCGAGGCCCGCCTCAGCCACCCGCATCTTCTTTTTACCTTCAAAACTGAAAGGCTTAGTCGCCACTCCAATAACCAAAGCCCCGGATTCACGAGCCAACTGAGCTACCACTGGAGCTCCGCCGGTTCCTGTGCCGCCGCCCATACCGGCTGTAACAAAAACCATATCCGCACCGGAAAGGAGTTCCGAAATATGCTCTGCATCTTCTAAGGCCGCACTCCGCCCGACATCGGGATTAGCACCTGCACCCAAACCTTTAGTCATACGACCACCAAGCTGAACTCTAGACGTTGCCTGTGATGCATTAAGATCTTGCGCATCGGTGTTAGCAACAATAAAATCGACCCCTTCCAGACCCGTCATGATCATATTGTTAACTGCATTGCCGCCACCGCCGCCAACTCCTATTACTTTGATATTAGCCGATAGATTTACACTCTCGTCAAATTCAAATGTCATCGCCCCTTCCCCCTTATTGGTCATTAAAGATGCCCTCACACCCTAAATTAATATTTAAAAAAAATCTTTAAACCAAGCTATAAGTTTACTAAAAAATCCACCGACCTCAAAACGACTGAAATTGCCCGCACGCCGAGGCAACGAACTATCCTCTGCGGCATACTGAAGCAAACCAACTGCGGTTGCATACATAGGATTATTTACCGCTTCAAAACCACTCCCGTGACCTTCGGGAAAACCGACCCGAGCTTGTAATTCAAAAACCTTTTCAGCAAGCTCTGCGGTTCCCGCCAACAAAGCAGTCCCCCCGGTTATAACAACGCCGGAAACCATCTGATCATAAACCCCTGACTTGTGCAGCTCACGATTTGCGAGTTCAAAAATCTCTTCAAGCCGGGGCTCAATAATTTCACCCAAAATCTGACGTGATAGTTTCCGCGGCGGCCGCCCGCCGACGCTCGGAACCTCAATTGTTTCATCTTGGTCTACCTGATTCCTGGCCGTGCAACCATAATGTCTTTTAATCTTCTCGGCGGCCTCCATCGGCGTCCGCAAACCAATTGCAATATCATTAGTTACCTGATTCCCACCAAGTGGAAGAGATGCGGTATAACAAATATTTCCATTAATAAAGACGGCAATATCAGTTGTCCCGCCGCCTACATCGACAAGTATAACCCCCAATTCACGCTCTTCGTCAGTCAAAACCGCACGGCTTGAAGCCAGTTGCTGCAAAACCACACCTTTAACGTCCAGCCCGACCCGATTACAACAGCGATAAACATTCTGTAAAGAAGCCGCTGCCGCCGTCACAATGTGGACATCAACTTCAAGTCGCACTCCAGACATACCCACCGGATCAACCACTCCCTCCTGATCATCAAGAAAGAACTGTTGGGGAATCGTGTCGATTACCTCCCGATCCAGCGGGATCGCCACAGCCCGGGCCGCATCAAGTACCTGCTCGACATCGTGAGCGCTGACTTCACGATCCTTAACCCCGATAATACCATGACTATTAAGCCCTTGAAGATGACTACCGGCAATACCTGTCTGAACAACCTTGATTTTCTGGCCGCACATCTTTTCCGCCTCTTCAACTGCCTGACGAATCGATTCTACGGTATTATCAAGGTTAATTACCACCCCTTTACGTAAGCCCTTTGATGGAGCGGTACCAAAACCTGCTACTTCCAGGCCGTCCTCACTTAAAAGACCGACCAAGACGCATGTTTTTGTCGTTCCCAGATCGAGGCCGACAACCATCTGTTCACTTTTGGACATGTTCCTCCACATTCACATCGTCGACAACCATTTGCGATCTAAGTCCGACCACCACCGAATCATTTCCGGCACAATCAAAATACTTTACTGCCATTGCCCTCTCCCCAAGTACCGCCAAAACCTGGCGCCAGCGCCTTAGATGTTCGTCAAATCTATCCAATCCCAACTGCAATTCCCAACCCTGATCGGTTGTAAAAACGGTTAACCCGTAAACCTCGTCAGGCACGATCTGGGCAATTTTTTCAGGCCAGTCAACTTCCATTTCTTCCCAAACTAAAAGCAATTTAATTGCTTTTTTAAGCAAGCGGCTCCTGACTTCCGGTCGGTTTTGCCACTTAGACGATAGAGCTCCGTTTATAAGCGGATAATCCAACTTTTCAGATTCCGGAACCGGGGCAATTACGTTTCCTTTTCGATCTACCAGATAAAGCTTGTCAAGATAGAAAAGAGCCTTAGCTTGGCGCTCTTTGACCGCAATTTCCAAACGATTCGGCCAGCGCCGACGAATCCTGATCTCTCCAACAAAAGGGAGCGACCGCACCACCCGGTCCTGACTCTCTGCAAGATTAAACGAAAAGATCAACTGTCGGGGAACAAGCTCCAGAGCCTCAACGATTTCCTTGCGGCTGCTTCGTCTATTACCTTCAATAATAATCTCTTTAACCAGAAAAAAATCCTGCCTTTTAAGCCAGCCATCGGCGCTGGAGATAAGCGTTGGCCACCAGAGCCATAAAGCACCCCCTCCCAACCCGCCAAGACAGACAAACGCCATAAACAATAAAAGTTTACGGTTAACGCTTCGCGTTTGCGGACGGCGGGCACGCCGAAGATCTTTTCGACTATTGCTGATCCGCACACGCTGCTTACTTTTTTCAGGACGGCGCAAGATCAAGACCGGCACCTTGCAGAATGCGATCTATTAACGTGGCAAAATCTATCCCCGCAGCCTTTGCCGCCTGCGGCAGAAGGCTGGTTTCCGTCATCCCGGGCACCGTATTGACTTCGATAACAAAGGGGCAATTTTCCATATCCAGACGAAAATCGACCCGTACGGCCCCCCGCGTACACGACAATGCCCTGGCACTTGAACGAGCCAATTCCTGAACTTTACGGGCCGTATCCGAAGCTATCGGTGCGGGCACTAAATATTCTGTATAACCTTTTGTATATTTGGCTCTATAATCGTAAACCCCGCCTTGGGCCCGAATTTCTATTAACGGCAAAACTTCGTCACCCAAGACAGCCGCCGTCAACTCCAATCCCGGTATATAGCTCTCAATCATCACCTGCTGACTATATTCCCGTGCCGCTGCTAGCGCCTCGGGGAGCTGATCTTCTCCGGTAACTATGGTCACGCCTAAACTGGAACCTTCGGCTACCGGTTTTACCACCAGAGGATAACCGCCCGGCGGCACCGCGATATCCTGGTCACCCTCACTCGGCACGGTATAATCGGGTGTCGGAATATTGTGCGAGAGCAGAATCCTTTTGCTCATCACTTTGTTCATGGCAATACTGCTGGCCATAACGCCGGGACCGGTATAAGGAATCATAAGATACTCCAGAACCCCTTGAATCGTCCCATCCTCACCATAAGCACCATGTAGTGCATTAAAAACTGCCTGCACCTGTGATTTTTTCAGCTTCTCAACTACCTGGCGATCGACATCAATCATGGTGACCAGGTAACCCAACTCCTGCAAAGCCATACCGACAGCTTTACCGCTCTTAAGTGATACTTCCCGCTCGGCTGAGAGTCCTCCATAGAGTACCCCAATCCTGGTTCCCGGCATAAATTTCATCATCACCTCCAAGCAGCAGCTATTTCGTTACGAACTCTTTGTCAGGAGAATATCCTGATCTCTGATTCCAGATTGACCCCATGACGGTCACGCACCAGAGTGCGCATATTTTCCATCAAAGCCAAAACATCATCAGCTTCTACACCTTTATCCGCGACAATAACGTTGGCGTGCTCTTTCGAGACATATGCACCACCACAACGCATCCCTTTACATCCAACATCATCCAGAAGGCGGCCGGCAAAATCTCCTGCCGGATTTTTAAATACTGAACCAGCGTGATATCCTTGCGGCAGACGCTGTTGCCGTAACGCCTTAATCTCGTTAATCTCTGTTGTAATCTCTAAAGAACTTTTTCGCTCAAGCAGGAAATAGGCGGCAACAACCACCTGTTCTGCGGTCAAACCTCCATCTCGATAAGTCGGATTCATGCGGATCGCGCTCCACCAGGCAAGACCCCCTTTTTCCATTATCTGTATGGCCGCCAGGGAGTCGTATATCGTCCCCCCATAGGCTCCGGCGTTCATCGCCAGAGCCCCGCCGACAGTTCCCGGAATAGAGGCCAGTTTTTCGAACCCGCTGTAACCTTCGTCTGCACTCAACTGAACCAGGCGGGAGAGACGAACCCTGCTTTCAGCCCTGAGCATCACCGACCAGGAATCTGAGCCAATAATTTCAAAGCCCGCAAAACCCCGATCCAAACTGATCACGACCCGGTCTAAAACCCCTGCCGCCGCGACAAAAACATTACACCCGGCTCCTAGAACCAGAAATTCAAGCTCCAACTCCGCCAACGTCCTTAAAACCAGTTCGAGATCAGGCAATGATTTCGGCTGCAGATAGAAAGCGGCGTTGCCCCCAACTTTATAAGCGGTTTTTGCTGCCAGCGGCTCCTCCTCCAGGAGAAATCCGGCCAATCGCCGACGCAACTCATTTTTCTGTTCATTGCTGATCACAAAAACCCTACGGTATTATTTTCAATAGATTAATTACTTTTCTAACTCCGGGAACCCGCGCGGTTACAGCAATCACCCGGCTCTCCATATTAGGACTGCGGATTCGCCCCTGCAACGTAACTTCACCCTGATAAACATCGACATCGACACCGATAACCTTACCCCCCATCATCTCGGTCAAACGCCCTTTAACCCTGGCCGAAATCACCGTATCATCATAAACCATCCCGGCATCCCGCCCACCAGGAGTCGTACAGGAGGCAAGAAAGAGGGGAATACTTAGTAAAAGTACAAAAACGATTAATCTTGGCATAACAAGTTCCGTCTCCAAACTGTCTGGTGTGGGGACATACCTCCAGGCCGGGCTTTAGCCCGTGACGAGCTGAGCTGTGTACCCCTTGAAGTGGGCGAAGCAAAGTTCGCCGCTATCCGCTATAACTTAACTTCGCCCAACTCACGCCTCAACCAATTCATGCCCCAACTTACAGATATCCCCGGCACCCAAAGTCAGAATGAGGTCGGAGGCTTGGGCCTCACGTAAAACAAATTCTCGTAACTCTTCACGATCAGCACAATAGTAGACCTGCTTATGACCGTGTTGCCGAATTGCTTCGGCCAGAAGCTCCCCGCTGATTCCGTCTATCGGGGTTTCACCGGCGGCATAGATTTCAGTTACGACCAGGATATCGGCCTCATTAAAGGCAACCAAAAATTCATTAAACAGATGCTGGGTACGCGTATATCTGTGCGGCTGAAAAAGAGCCACCAAACGCCTTTCGGGCCAAGCCTGGCGCAGAGCTTCAAGCGTCACCAGAATCTCGGTCGGATGATGACCATAATCATCAATCAGCAAGGCTCCTTTATAATTTCCGACAATCTGCAAGCGCCGCTGAACTCCGGCAAAGCCTGAGAGGTGTTGCCGGATATCCTTAAATTCGAGACCCAGTTCAAAACCGGTGGCAATCGCCGCCAGACAATTAAGCACATAATGACGACCCGGCATATCGATAACAAACTCGCCCAGCTCGCGCCCCTTAACCTGTACTTTAAAACGACTCTGCATACCTTTGATTGAAACCTCAAGCGCCCGAACATCGGCCTGAGGATTAAAACCGTAGGTCGAAATCCGGCGCCCGATTCGGGGGATGATCTCCTGCACCCGGGCATCGTCAAGACAAAGAACAACCAGTCCATAAAAAGGTACCTTATTGGCGAAAGCAACAAAGTTATCTTCAATTTCTTGCAAGCCACCCTTATAATAGTCAAGATGTTCACGATCAATATTGGTTATTATCGCAATAATCGGCGACAACGCGAGAAAGGAGCCGTCACTCTCGTCGGCTTCGGCAACCAGAATCTCGCCCTCTCCGAGACAGGCGTTGCTGTTAATACTGTTGAGTCGGCCGCCGATAACCACGGTCGGATCAAGATCGGTGCCGCTGAGCATCGTCGCAATCATTGAGGTAGTTGTGGTTTTACCGTGGGTTCCACCAACTGCAATGCCATATTTAAGCCGCATCAATTCAGCCAGCATTTCGGCCCGGGGAATAACCGGAATTGAGCGGGCATGGGCCTCAATAAGTTCCGGATTATCCTCTTTTACGGCAGTCGAACGAACCAGCACCTGAACATCACCGACATTTTTTCGATCATGTCCATATGAGATCCGGGCACCTAAACCTTCCAGCCGTTCGGTTACCGGGCTCTTTAAGAGATCGGAACCATGCACCTGATAACCCAGGTTAAGCAAAACTTCGGCAATACCACACATACCGCTGCCACCAATGCCGACAAAATGAACCCGCTCAACCTTATGGTGCATACCTTTCACCAGAACACTCCCCTATTTTACTTTCGTGACTATTTTCATTTAAGTACTTGCAACCCGGGATATCGGGTTAATTTCTTCCATTTCCAAACAGAACCTGGATGGCTAAGTAAAAATTTCGATAGACAAGTATTTGTGGTTCTCCAGGCGCGAGACCATACATGTAGTATGTCGAGTGTCTGGAGAAACACAACTACGCAGGATATCGGAACTTTTTACGACGCCATCAACTGCAAACAGTGATCGACAATCTGCTCTCGCGCCTTGGGCCGCCCCTGAGTTAACGCCGCCTCGGCCATCTTGGCTAAAGTTTGCGGGTCATTGATAAGAGTTTCAACATCATCAGCCAGCGACTGACTCTCAAATTCACTTTCAATCCGTAACCAGGCCGCCCCGGAGTCGGCAACAGCTTTAGCGTTAAAAGTCTGGTGATCATGGGCGGCGTGGGGGAAAGGCACCAAAATGGCCGGTTTTCCAAGTTCTCCCAGTTCGGCCAGTGTCAAAGCCCCGGCCCGGCAGATAATAAGATCGGCATTTTTGTAGTAGAGTTCTATCTCTTTTATAAATTCCGCTACTTCAACCCGTTCTTTCCAGGCATCATAGGCCTTGCTAACCTCGGCATAATCCTGAACACCGCTCTGATGAACAACTTTCAGTCCCGGATAATTTTGCGCCAATTTGGTCATGGCTGCGGGAACCACCCGATTCAACACACGAGCACCCTGACTGCCGCCAATGATCAAAACATTAAAGGATTTCTCCTCCGAGAGTTCCGACAGATCACTCCCTATCGCCTCAGACCTCTGTAATTGAGCTCGCAGCGGATTGCCGAAATCGTACACTTTACGACTCTTCAGATGCTCTTTCGCTTTGGCAAAAGCGATAAAAACCGCGTTCGCCCAAGGTGCCAAAAACCGGTTAACCAGACCGGGAAAAGCATTCTGTTCCTGCAAAACCCAAGGCAACCCGGCTACCATTGCCGCCAGCAATACCGGCGCACTGGCATAGCCCCCCAAACCGACGACTAAAGCGGGACGATAACGAACCAGTACAATCAAGGCCTGGATTAGGGCTTTGGGGAAGTTAAAGATCGCTTTGAGACGGCGGCGGCGGCTGACACCGACCAGACCATGAACCTCAAGAAAGGCCAACGGATAACCTAATTCAGGAATTACCCGAGCTTCAATTCCACGCCGGGTTCCGGCAAAAACAATTTTTGTCTGCGGATCACGCCGGAGAAATTCTTCAGCCAAAGCGATTCCCGGAAAGAGATGACCACCGGTTCCGCCTCCGGCAAAGAGGATGGTTCTCGGGGTGATTATCTTAGCGCGTTTGGCGACTGACATTTAACAATACCCCGACTGCGGCCAGAGAAACACAAAGTGAACTCCCGCCATAACTGAAAAATGGAAAGGTCAAGCCCTTGGTCGGCAAAAGTCCAAGGGTAACCCAGTAATTAACTGTCATCTGCAAGACCAGCAACAGAGTCAAGCCAAAAGCTAAAATAGTTCCGAGCCGATCAGGAGCTGAACGAGAAATTTTAAGACCGATCAGCAATAACATAAAAACCAAAAAGGCAAGAAATGTGACACCGATTAAACCAAACTCCTCGGCCCATACGGCAACAATAAAATCGGTATAGGCTTCAGGCAGATAAAACAGTTTCTGAGCACTGTTACCAGCTCCGACACCACTTATACCCCCGGCTCCATAAGCTATCAAAGACTGTTTAAGCTGATGCGAAGTACCTTGCCCCTGCCAATTCAAAAAAGAGGTCAACCGATCCAAACGGTAACCCTTGCCCGCGATTGCGGCGAAGATAGCAACCCCCCCGAGTAAACCAAGACCAGCCAGATGTTTAAAACGTGCTCCCGAAACAAAAATCAAAATTATGGTCAAAGCGGCAATCACAACTGAAGAACCAAAATCGGGCTCCTGCATCAAAAGTGCGACCACGATGCCAAGGATAATCAGGGGCGGCAGCAAACCCCGCTTGAAATCACGAATCTTATCACCTTTTTTCGCCAGGTAAGCACTCAGATAAATAACAAAACTTAATTTACAAAATTCCGAAGCCTGAAGATTAAAGAAAGGAGTCTTAATCCAGCGCGTCGCCCCTTTGACCTGATGCCCGATTCCCGGCACCAGAACCAAGCCCAAAAGAAGTATACTAAGCAAAACCAGAGGCAGCGTCAATTTACTCCACCAGTGATAATCAAATTTTGCACAAAGAAACAGGGCAACCGCCCCAAAGATTGCGAAAATCACCTGCCGACCAAGAAAGAAACTGCTCTGTCCATTGAGATGGAAAGCTTTGACACTGCTGGCGTTAAAAACCATCAACAAACCCAGACCGAGCAAGGTTCCAACCACCGTCAAAAGCATAATCTCATCGCGTTTCAAGCTCATCTTAAACTATCTCCGATAGCGCCGTCTTCCCGTACCAGAGTACGAAACCGGTCACCGCGTTCCTGATAGTTTTGAAACTCATCAAAACTTGCACAACCAGGGGCCAGGAGGACAACATCACCGGATTGGGCAACACTCACAGCCCGGGCCACGGCACTTTGTAAATCGGCCGCCCTAAAACCCTTATCGTAACCCGACAATTGTCGCCCTACTTCGTCCGCAGCCCGACCAAAAGGAATCAGCTCGCGCAGATTTTTGCTGAGATAGCGATCAAGCACCGTAAAATCGGCCCCTTTATCATAACCTCCAAGCAACAGCACTAAAGGCCGCTCAAAACTGGTTATCGCTTTAATTACCGCATCAATATTTGTGGCCTTGGAGTCATTATAAAAATCGACTCCGGCCCGGCTTCCGACATACTCTAAACGATGTGCAATGCCGGTAAAAGCGTTAAGAGTTGAAACAATTACCTGCTCGTCTATACCCCAGACCAATGCTGTCAACAGAGCCGCGAGATAGTTGGAACGATTATGAGCCCCCGGCAATTTCGGACTCGGAGCTTTAAAAGAGCGCTCAAGAGAAACCCCGGCCAAATTCCGGGTTTTGATTGTAATTTGATCGTCAAGCCAACTCGCCCCACGCTCAACTTCCTGTTCAACACTGAAAAAATGGAGTTCAGGTAGATTTTCTCCGGCCTGCCGACGCCGGTTTAGCTTAGCCCCATAGGCTGTCAGTTGTGGGTCATCACGATTAAGCAGGAGAAAATCCGCTTCTCCTTGATTTTTACAAATTGCCGTTTTGGCCGCAAGATAGGCCGCTGTATCTGGATACCGATCCTGATGATCAGGAGTCAGATTCAAAATAATCGCAACCCGTGGATGAAAACTCTCAATACCTTCAAGCTGAAAACTACTGAGTTCCAAGATTCCGGCCCCAAACTGCTCTTGGCTCATTTCTACCGCCGCCCGACCCAGATTGCCGCCAACAAAGGGGTTAATCCCGGCAGCGGCAAAGATCTCTCCCAACACGGTTACGGTTGTCGTCTTTCCATTCGTGCCGGTTAAGGCCACCAGCGGACAATCACTATAACGGGCGGCAAGCTCGACTTCGCCGATAACTTCGCAACTACTGCGTTGAACTAAAGTAAAAATCGGCAGACTCAACGGCACCCCGGGACTGACGACAATCAGATCTCGATGACAAAAAAACTTTTCACTATGGCCTCCGGTCTCGAACTCGCCAACCCCGAAATCGGCCAGAGTTTG
>JAGGWR010000116.1 GCA_021163445.1 Candidatus Tharpella aukensis | reverse complement strand
TGGCATTAGACAATAATGTTATTATTCTTGCTTTTGTGTTTTTGTTTGAAGGTTTTATTAATCACACAGTTTTTTCAATTATCCTTTATGCACTATTAATGGTCTTTTTAGGGTTTAATTTAGCCCCGATACGAACGCCTAAATTTGCCGGAAAATGGTTTTATGTCCTTATAGTCTATACGTTACTGTTAACAACTATCTATGGCTGGATACAGTGGCACAGAGTTTAACCAGATGTAACTATTCAGCATAAGTAGCTGCGGGGTCAGGTCTTGAAATAACATATTCGCCTAAAATATTGCATTTCAAGACCTGACCCTTTTTTTTGCTCTTTTTTTTGCTTTTTTTTGCATTTTTTTGAGTGAGCGTAAAAAATACTTTACATTTACTGTTTACCATGCAACAATGTAATATATTATTTACATTATGGTAAGCTAAATGATTAAAACTGAAATCAATAATGTCGCCACTGGCGAACTGGACTACAACCCAACGGAACGTGAATATATTTTTCGCTATTTCGGGAATGACTTACCTCGGATATCACTTGTGATGCCCCCATCACAGCGCATCTATCTGTGGAAATATCACTTGCACCCCTTTTTTGAAATGTATCTTCCTGAAGGATATCTTTTCGAGATATTTAAAAACATCTTAATCAAAGATTATGGCGAGATTAATGACTACCTCCTTTTTTCCCTGCTGGCTCCCAACATTGAAGGACGGGTTAATTTTCAAAGTGAGCAGGGAAAAACCCTTTTTCAGGAAGTAAACTTAGATGACATCCTTAACAACGACACCGAGGATACGTTTTCAAATCTACTCCATACTTTCCTTAAGAAAAATGCGATCTCCGGCATACAGCCGAAAACCCTTGCCACAGTGCGAGATAAGGAGGCCTTAAACACCCGGGAATATATTGTCAAAACCTGGGGGGCTGAGTTTCCTCAACTTGCCGAGAATGAATATTTCTGCATGCAAGCCGTCAAGCGTGCCGGGATTTCCACTCCAACGCTGCACCTTTCTCGAAATCGACGCTTCCTTCTGGTTAAAAGGTTTGACATCGACCATGAAAAGGGCACATGTCAAGGTTTTGAAGAAGTTTTGGGACTAATTGGGCGTAACCGAGAACAAAAATATACTGGCAGTTACGAACAGGTTGCAAAACTCATTTTCCAAGCCACAACCGACAAGCTTTTTTCGATGGAGCAGTTTTTTAAATTAATTATTATGAATTATCTGCTCAAAAATGGTGACGCACACCTGAAAAATTTTGGCCTCCTGTATGATGAAAATATTTCAACTATCAAGATTTCTCCGGCCTACGATGTGGTTTGTACGGTACCTTATGTTTTTCGCGACAAACCGGCATTAACAATGCTGGGAAGAAAAATCTGGTTCGGGAAAAAGGAGTTGCTGGAGTTCGGAGAGAAACAGTGCCTGCTGAGCCGCAGCGAGACTCAACACGCTTATGAGACTTGTTGCGAAAGCGTTGTCGATACAATCAAATTAATTCGTGAACACATTCGAAACAATCCGGCATTTGCCGTGATCGGCAATCGCATGATTGCGGCCTGGACGGTTTCACTGCAATGTACAACCCATAAAGAGATGCCTGATGATGTTATTGGAACTTGGTAAAACCCTCCGCAGGTTGCGCCGTGAAAAAGGACTAACCCAAGCAGAGACTGCAATCAAAGCTGGTATCAGCCGACCGACACTAAGCCGAATGGAACAGGGAAAATTCGCCAACGTGTCAGTCAGAGCCCTCTTCATCATTCTCGATGCACTCGATTACAAGATCAAGATTGGCGCCAAAAACAGCATTGATCTGCCGGTCTTAAAACAAAAACATGACAAATGGGAAGAAGAATAGCAATTATGAATCTCAGATAAATTTCCTTACACAGGCAGGAGTGGAGCCATGAAGACTACGAAATATAAAGGTTGCAGCGCTCACATTGAAATGAAAACAGCAGAACAGCAGGGTCAGGTCTTGAAATAACATATTTGTCTAAAATATTGCATTTCAAGACCTGACCCCGTTTTTTTCTTATTTCAAGGATGTCATTTACAGAAATGCTTGCTTGTTAGGACTGTAGGTGGTACGTTTGGAAGTATGATAGGAGGTGTGAAAATGGGTAATTTGTCAAATATTATTCCGGTGAGTGATTTGCGGCAAAATGCGGCAAAACTCTTGAAACAATTGAAAAACACTAAAGACCCTTTGATTATTACACAAAGAGGACGGGCAGCAGCAGTGATGATCGGCGTTGATGCATATGAGGAATTTGAGCACGAAAAAGAGCTCCTACGAGTTTTGGCCAAGGGAAATAGCGAGATAGAGGCCAGCGAAGGATATGATCTTGACACTGTACTTCGAGACGCAGATCTTATTTTGGTGGAGCCTTCGTGAAAATTCAATTTACTCCCTCTGCCAGGAGTCAGTTTCTTTCTGCCCTGTCATATATTAGACAGGATAAACCTTTGGCGGCGGTTAGCTTTCGGAACCGGACTGAAAAAGTTTTACGAAGGCTTGAAAACTTTCCTGACTCTGGAAGAGTCATTCCCGAATTCCCGGAACTTCCCTACCGGGAAGTAATTATATCTCGGTATCGATTTTTTTATAAAATTAAAGTCGATATCATCTGGATTGTTGCAGTGTGGCATGGAGCACAGCTTCCAAAGGAACCAGCAACTTAATGCCAACAACCCGGTGCCATAAGTCTTATGATGCAATCCTTGGGATATCGTTATGCACTGTATTTCAACCATGAATACCAACATCTTACCTGATCCAGAATGAGCGCTACCTATTGGAGGTTTATCGATATATTGAGCTTAATCCAGTTAGAGTGGAGATGGTGATGGAACCCCGATAATTTCGCTGGTCAAGTTGTGCAGTTAAGAACAGTAGGGTCAAGAACAGTAGTCAAGAATAGTATGGTCAGGTCTTGAAATAACATATTTGCTTAAAATATTGCATTTCAAGGATGACCCCATTTATCCGAGGCTTTTTGAGTGGCTGGAGATCTGTAACTTTTTGGTACTATCCTTTGGTTTAATGCCAGGCAAAATATGGTTGTTCAAAATGATCAACACGTAGTTTGTTACCTAAAATCGCTACCTCACGGAATTGGTAGAGGATAGCTGCTGTGGGGGCGGCAATCCAACTGTAACCGACCGGCATAAGGAGAACTGGATTTTCTCCCTCATCAATACGACCACCGGGTAAAGCTCACTGTCCAGCGTGTTTGTTTAAACCGGCTGCTCTTTTCGTGATGATGATGGCCGCTTTCCCTGGTTCTGGATGTCGCAGACCATAGATGTCAGGATTCCCTTTGCTTTCAACAATCGTAATTGCTACCGCCGCCTTTTTGTTCTTTGTTGAAGTGGTAGAATTACGCTCGAATTGTTGTAAATTATTACTGATATGTTGGCGTAATTTGGAGTCGTAGTGCAGATCAATCATATTTAGTTTATTACTCCGACTTCCTATATTGTGAAAGCGATTTTCCTGTCCACCGCTTAAATGACCTGGAAAATGTACTTAATTCTGCAAATCCCAACAGGAACGCAACTTCTGTCAGATCCATGTTTTTATCCCACACATATTTCTTGGCAATTTGCATTCGGATCTCATTCAAGAGTGCCAAAAATGTTGTTCCTTTTTGGTGCAGTAATCGCTGAAATGTTCTTGTACTATAACCGAGTTCGGATGCTATATTGCCTACTGTCGCACTTCCAGATGGCAGATGTTCTACAATGATCTTTTTCGCCTTAATCAGCAAGTCCTTTTCATCCAGAGAGGTAAGATATTTAGTCATAATCTGATCGTCAAATTGTGCTAATTCTTCATTCGCACTGGGTAAAACACGATCTGCAAGCTCCAGAGATAAAACCAAACTGGCAACAGGAGAATCAAAGTATATTGGTGACTTAAAAAACTCATAATACTTTCCAGCACATTCAGATGAGCTGTGAGTGAAATTCACTGAAACGACGGCAATGTCATCCTGAAAATTTATTCGCAACGTACTCATAATCCAGGCAATGGCAGCATCTTCTCGCGCTTGTGTATATGAAGTTTCATCTATATTGGCAAGGGTGAAAATAAGTGTCCCCGCATCCTTATCTTCATCGAGTCTTCCAAAGTTGGCATCAGAAATAACTCGGTGAAACCGTATTAACCGTTCTAGCGCAACTCGCAAACTTGTACTCACAAGCATTGCATATCCAAGAATGCCAAAAAATGATGGATGACAGTATTTTGGTTCAGCTGCCATGAGTCCAAAACATGGGTCTTTTATCCTTTTCTCCATTTTTTTCCAGAGGTCAGTAATCTTCTCTAAAGGATATCTTGCCCCAGGCTGATACATAAGGAGAGGGTTTAATCGTACTTCTTTAAACACAGATGCAGGATCAATATTTTGGGCCTCCATTATTTTCCAGGCTACGAGTTGAACGCTTGCCAGTTTTGTAAGGTACATATCCCCCCTCCCCTTTTTTAAGTATACTCTAGGTGCGTCAGAGCCGGGAGGGACACCTCCCGCGACTGATCTTTTTACATGACAAAAGAGTTGTTAATGAATAGAAGTGCCAGTCATGGCACAAACTGTCAAGTTTTCGGCGTACAATGACAAGACTTTATCTCTGAAATAGATTACAAAGGTGGTAATTAATTTTTTACGATAAAGCTTTCGCTTGTAAAATGGCCAGAAAGTTTAGATTGGAAGTGGATATCTCTATGGGATACCATCCTTATTTGATAAATTATATTTTGAGTTAAAGTCACAAAATAGGTATTGCACCAAATTGCGATTTATGATTAAGGTGATGTTACGCATTATTACGATATACCCTTCGCTTGCTATTTGGCTGGAAAGTTAAGATTGGTTGTGGATATCATTTACCAAGGAGGGTAATCGGAGATTAGTTCAAAACTACGCAAAAACTGTATTAAACATCCAAATAGCATATTATACAGAATGTATATAGCGTTAATATACAGATTCTTTTCTGCTTAAATATAAACGTTCAGCGGTGGATATCTATGTAACTAAGACAAAGCAATCGAGTCTATTTTACACCCATCGGTTGCACATAAAAGGTAAAGGGGATGCAATATGGAATATTTACTCATAGTTTTAGCTCTTGTTTTAGTGTTTATTTTAGTCGCATTTTTTGCTTCCTGTGAATCAAAAGAAGACAAGGTGAAATATCAAAAAAAAAGAGCCGAACGTAATGCTTACGAAGCAAAACTAAATAAAGATATTGAAGATTTGTGCGAGCGTAAAGAACTTAATATAAAATATGATTATTTTACTCCTGTTTTCTGGGACAAAATTGGTTGTTGTATAACAAAAACTGGTATTGCTTTCATTGAATACAGCGAATCAATAGGAGTTAAATGCTATGAATATCCTTATAACTCTATACTTGGCTATGAACTGAAATGGAATGAAACGGTTTCCAGTGGAAATGGTAAAATAAGACGAGACGGAACAGTAAAAATTGGACGGGCCGTAGCTGGTGCCGTTGTAGCTGGCCCTGTCGGTGCTATTGTAGGTGGTCTCTCAGGTAAGAGAAATGATGAGTATGTTAAAACAGCGCCAGGAAAAACATTTAGCAAAATGAGATTATTGATAGCAGTAGATGATATTGACAACCCACTATATGAAATACCTTTTATGAATTTTGCGCTAGCAAGAAAATGGGAAAGTTATTTTGAGGATTTAGCAAAGATACGGCGGATGTCAAGGTAGTTGTCACCAAAGTTAAATAGAGTCACAGGTTAAATGCAGGTTAAATGGAAGTAAAATTAAACCACAAAATGCTCTTCTCGCAACAACTTAATCGGCAAGGAAGCGCCGAACCAAAGCATACAGCCTGACCGCGAATACCCGCCCGTTTTTTGTTCGACCATCACGGCGCGGCGGCTGATGCAGGTCGTTCGTTGCGACACGAAGTCGCATAAATGATTGTATTTATAGGAGTTTTTTTCCTGTGAAGCACTCGGCAAGTTCCTGCCGATCCCTATGTGAGCATGCTGCCGTTGCGCTGATGACGGGGTGTGAAGCCT
>JAGGWR010000031.1 GCA_021163445.1 Candidatus Tharpella aukensis | reverse complement strand
ATTACTATTTGTGTCTATTTGTTTCATTTGTGGCCAAAAAAGAGAGCTACATGGAAACGATTAAATTTTAAAACGATCGCTTTATCTGTATAATTGTTATGAAAAACCTTGAATCCATTTTAGATCTACTCAGACGTCGTGAAATTTTGTTGGCTTTGGCCGGTATTTTGCTTCTGTTGGTTGTCGGGCGGGCCGGTCTGGGCTTTTATCAGGCTCGGAATCAGGCTTTGGATGATGAAATTGCCTTAAAAACACTGCAGTATGAAAAGTTCAGCCGTCTGGTTGCCCGGCGCCAGGAGTTTGCCGCTCTCGATCAGGCTTTGCAGAAATTTGATCAGGAGATTAAGGCCCGCCGTTTGGTTCAGGGAGAGACTCCAACCTTGACCGAGGTTCAGTTTCAAAACCTGCTCCAGAAGCTGGCCCGTGAAAGTTCGATTGACGTGCGAACGACAAAAGTTTTGTCTGAAATAAAAAAAGATGGAATAACCATGTTGCGCCTGCGTTTGAGTTGCCGGGCCGAGATCGGGGCGGTCAAAGACTTTCTTATTAAAATTAATAACAGTGAAAAATTTATCTTCCTTCAGGAGGTTGAAATAAAGACCATCAGCCGCCGGGAGAAACGTTACTACTATTTAAATGCAGTTGTCAGTGCTCTTACGGTATAAAAGGAATAATAATGATTAAGTGGGCTCCATCCCGGGCCGGGCTCTCGCTGCTTTTTCTTTTTTTAGGGCTGATTGCGCTGTTTTTTGCTCGTTATACCTACAAGCGTTATTCCGGGGTTGAGATCGCTTTTTCAAGTAAGACCGCGCCGGTTGTTGCCGGTACCGCAGTGCAGGCGACGATCAAAGAGTTGAGTGCGAAACTGGATAAGCCTAAGGTCGGAGTTGGGCGTTACGCCGTGACGGCGGATAAGAATCTTTTTGCCGCAGATCGTAAAGCCTGGCAGCCCCCAGCTCCAAAGGTGCCTGCAGGTGAGAAAAAAGAAGAGGCCGCTGCTCCGAGTGCGGCGCGGGTGCGCCGGGATGTAATTCTTTACGGAACCTATATTTCCGGTTCGGTAAAAAAAGCGCTGCTTCACTTTAAGCGTTTTCGCAAAGGCCGGATTCTGGTGGCCGAAGGTGAAGAGGCCAATGATGAAGAAGGCGGCAGTTCCGGTAAGCGCAAGACACCAGTCTATACTTTGCTTAAGGTTGAAGCCAAAAAAGTTACATTAAAAGATGAGCGCGGCGGCGAGTTTGAAATTTCTCTTTACGACAACAAAAAGCGGCGCCCGGCCAAAACCAGCAATAAGACAAATATTCAGGTTGGTACCCCGGCCGCTCCAACAGCCAGGCAAACCCGGGCTCAACCCGCAAGATCCAACCCGAAAGTGACAGGCGCAAAAACTTCCTCTGCGGCGACCTCTTCGTTGAGTGCCAAACAGATTCGTAAGCTTTCAGTTGAAGAGAAAAATGCCCTGGTCGAGCGCGGAGAGTTAAAGAGGCATAGTACCCCCTTCGGGCCGGTCTATAAACGGATACGCAAGAAATAGAGGGGAATTATCGGGATGGAGAAATAGATGGTGAGTGTGAATTATAAACTCTGGTTGAGAACCGGGCTTGTGCTTTTTTGCAGCTTGTTCTTACTTTCCTGTACTATGTTGCGCCCTTCGGTGCGCGAAGATGCCCTGCCGCCGGGCGGTATGTTACAGGGGCGGCCTTCGCCGACCCAGGTGAACAAGGCTGCGGAAGAGGGTTCTGAGAAGGAGGTGCTGCCCGCCGCTAATGAGGGCGATGATCTGCTCCATAAACTGGCTCTGCAGGAGCAGGATTTCAACCAGCGTCTGAAGCCTTTTTCAACCGGTACTGTAGGTTCCTCTACGGGTTCTAAAGCGAAGATTCAGAGGCAAATTGAAGGTCGTGAAATGGTCAGCCTCAACTTTGATGATGCGGATCTGATTGAAGTCTTGCGCCTTTTTATGGAGATTCTTGAAGAGAGCTACACGATATACCAGGGGGTTGGCGGCAAGGTTACGCTGGAGGTCAATGCCGAACTCAACCATGACGAGATCTTTGAGTTGCTGCGCGGAGTTCTGCGTATGAATGGTGCGGTCATGGTCGAGCGCGGGCCGTTATGGGAGATTATGCCCCAGGCGGCCCTGCCAGCAGCGGCCGAAGCCGGAGAGTTGCTGCTGCCCGGTGATCCTGAACATGCTCGCGGTAAAGTAATTCGCGCTTTTCGTCTACGCTATCTGGCCGGAGCTCAATTTGTCAACATTATCAAACCTTATTTAAGTAAAGGGGCGCAGGTCTATGTCCATGAGCCGAGTGGCGTTCTTTTAATTAGTGATTACCATCATGTGCTGGCCAAAGTCGCCCGCCTGATGTTGCTCTTTGATGTCAGTGTTTTGGCCGGTCTTGAGCAAAAAGTCTACTTGCTGCGCTATGTTAACGCCGAAGATATGGCCAAAGAGCTGGAAAAATTGGTTGGAGCCTATGGTCTGGCTCCGGGTAAAGGTGTTAGTTTTAACGCCTCCTTAAGTTTTCTCGCTCTGCCTCGGGTTAATATGCTTTTGGTGCTATCTCGTGACGCCGAAGCACTGGCTCTGGTTGACGAGTGGGTCGTGGAACTTGATCAGGAGGTTCCGATTCTGACTCAAGACTCGATGGCAGAGGATATTTTCGTTCACTATATCCAGAACGGCGTCGCCACGGATATCGTGGCTGTACTTGAAGGGCTTTTCAGCGGCGCTGCGAAAAAAGATCCGGTTAAAGCTAAGGATGAAGTGCGGCCGCGGCCGCTGGGTAAGACGATTCTTGATAATCAGCGGCAGAATCAAGCGGCGGCGGATAAACTTAAGGCCCGTCGGGGCGGGGCCGTCAGCGGTACCCTGGAGGGTGAAGTTACGTTTGTCGTCGATGAAACCACCAACTCTATTCTGGTTCGGGCGACCGGCAATGATTATCGCAAGATTAAGCCGGTTATCGAAAAGCTCGATATTTACCCAAAACAGGTTTTGATTGAGGTAACAATTGCCGAGGTCAAACTCGATGAGACAAATAAGCTGGGTATCGAGTGGAGCTATCTGATGAAAGGGCTCGGCGGCAGCGCCGACGGTTTGCTCGGGATCGATTCCGGTCTGGGCTTGATCAGCGGCAGCGGCGACACCCTGATCGGCTCGGGAATGAGTTTTCTGGTCAGTAATTCGAATCGGTTTAAGGCGATTGTCCGGGCTTTGGCTGATGAAAATCGGGTCAATATCCTTTCCGCACCGCAGATTCTCGCTTCAGATGGCGAAACCGCTAAAATCGACGTGGGTGAAGATGTCCCGACCGTAACCTCCAGTTATCGGACGACCGATTCCGGCTCAACCGCTCAAACCACCGATACTACTATTCAATATCGCAATGTTGGCATCATCCTAAATGTCACCCCCCATATTAATGATAACGGCATGGTGCGCATGGAGATCAATCAGGAGGTCAGTCAACTCTCGAACAAGACGATTGAGGGGATTAATTCACCGATTTTTTCCCAGCGCGTAGCGGATACGATTCTATCCGTAGGTGATGGTCAGACCGTGGTTATCGGCGGGCTTATCCAGCAGAGTCGCAGTAAAGGCTACAGCGGGGTGCCCTGGATCTCCAGGATTCCGCTTTTACGCTATTTCGTTGGCTATGAGGGCAAGGAGTTTCACAGCGTTGAGCTCATGTTCTTTATCACACCGCATGTGATTCTTCATGAAGAGGACTCGGTTTTTGTCAGTCGGCCCTTTCTTAATCGTCTGGAGCAGGTTAAAAAAACTTATCAATAAACCCGCCCTCTAGGTAAAAGAACTGGGTTTTATGTATAAAAATAGTAATAACTTAATATTTCCTAATAAATTCGGCAAAAATAGCTTGACAAATAAATTGCAGGTCGTATAGTATAACGTTCTATAATCGTTCAATAGTCGGTAGCTGGGTGATGCCAAAAGGCCCGCTGGCTGACCCGAAGACCCTCCGAGCCGTTAACTCCGCAAGATTTCGAGTAGACGAAGCTTGAGGGAAAAATAAAAAGGAGGTGGGGTTAAGGTTAGGACAATCTGAAGGTTGGTGTCGCGGGGTTAAGGTTTACCCCCAGAAACGTTTTGGTTTATTTTTAGGTTTATTATTTTTGTTTTTTAAGGATTTGCCGTTAAGGCAAGTCAACAACTAACAGATGGAGGAAGCAAATGAGGAAAAGTAGTTTAGTATTATTGCTGGCCATGGCATTCGTGCTCATGAGCGTGGCTGCAGGTTTCAGCGCGCACGTAATTGATGGGGCGTGTAAACAGCTTTGTAACAAGTGCTGGGATTATGATCTGCATATTGATATCCCTGGTGTTGGTAATCCGGACCAGGCGGGAGTCGTTGATAGTTTATGCCCGCAGATCGACTTTGAGAGCTCTTTGGGCTATTGTGGTTCGAATAATCTTAATGATGGTGATTGCGTCAACGGGCAGTACAACAATGCGCCGGGAATCATTTTTGATATTTGTGAGTGTGTAGATGCGACAGGCAACGCTATCGTTTTTGATCCTGAAGCAAGCTATGGTATCAGACTTGAGATCACCTCTCCGGTTCGTGGAGTTTACTTTACCGATGGTAATGTAAGTGGTTGCGCGATTGTTGATGAAAACTGTGATGAGGGGGGTGACGCCAGTATCTTTGTCAGTCAGGCCGGCAAAACCAGAAATGAGGGAGCTTGGTGTCCTGAAGCCTGTGCAGGTACCACTTATCAGTTTACTTATGTGCCTACCTTCGCCGACGATGGAGCTGTTCTTTATGATGGCAGTGCTGGTACTGGAAATTGTGATTGGGATCCGGGCACTGATCAGTTCTTTGCTAGGACAGTGCAAACTGATTGTTACCAGACTTTTGTTAGCAGCAACGCCGATTACTATATGATTGATATGCCGACGATGGTTTGGGATCCCCGGTATGTTAGCGCGGGTGATGAGCTTACGATTAAGGTCTCAATCATTGATGATGAAGATAAACCTTGTACTTCATGTCGTGAGGTTTGTAGTTGTAACGTTCTAGTTGGTATCTTCGGTTGTGAGGAAGGTGCGGCGTACTGTTCACTCTGTTTCCCCTATTTTACAGCTTTGGATCAGGTGGAGTGGTGGAGTGGTTTTGCTTTGACTAACAGTGGTGCCAGTGATGCCAATGTTAGTATGACCTTTACTGCTGGTGGTGAGTCTGTCGTTGTTCCTCTTGAGGTTGGTAAAAATTCTGTTGAAATTTTCCAGGTAAACCAACTTGCTGGAATTTCCGCCTTGGCGGGTAATGGTGCAATCTACGCTGAAGCTGTCGGAACTGTTGCGGGTGTAACTGGTGGTACTACTGCTGCAAGCTTGACCGGATTTGCTATTATGGGTGACTATACTCAGGCGTATGGTTATCTTTCTAAGTCTGGGTTTTGTGCTTGTAAATAAAGTAAGGATTGCTTGAAATAGTAAGTTAGTGATTGAAAAGATGGGGGGGGGTGACCAGGAAGATCGGGTTAACCCCCTCTTTTTTTATGGATTCACCAACAAGATAATAACTTT
>JAGGWR010000344.1 GCA_021163445.1 Candidatus Tharpella aukensis | reverse complement strand
TGGGAAGCAATATATTTCTCCCACCTTCGCACCAGGCATAATCCTCACGGATTTCACAGACAAACTTTTTACAGCTTTTGGCCGTTACCATAAAGTTGTTTACACCATAACTGCCGTTAACGTAGCTGCCTGCGGGTTCAGCAATAGATTGAATTCCCCAATCCATAGCGCGCTTGGTTTTATCTTTCCGATAGTTTCGAGCATATTCAGCATCCATGTTAATTGACCATGCCCAGTGCTTCCAGTCATGGCCTTTATACCCATCTTTTACGGCATCACGGAGGTTTTTCATAAGAAATGCTTCATGATTGACATGATACTTCCCTTCCATGTCAGCTTCCCACAGAAAATTATGTCCCAACATCTCAGCTTGGGACCAGAGTTCAATGTTTTGCAAATCTCCTGGTCCATCTCCTAGTCTGGCAGCCAAGGCTTCTATTGTGACGGTTGGGTCGGAGCCAACACCACCACGATTGATCCAATCCCCAGGTTTGACCATTTCAGCCCACTTTTTCGCTGTGATAGTCTTGTTCCTCAGCTTTTGCTGAATGGGCGTCGTCATAGTTATTTTCTTTTTTTCCTTTATCTTTTCTTGAGCCATTTTTTATCCTCCTAAGTTTACTTTCTTGACAAGTGCTTACCTAAACAAGCCAGTGATGTAAGTTATGCCTTTACCCTCTCCATTTTTCTGATTTTGAACCAAGAGAGTATCTGCAAAAATGTAAAAAAAGGGGGGCTCACGCCTCCCCCGATTAAACACCTAACAAATTAAGCTTTCTTCTCTTCTTCCATCTTGCGCAACTCAACCCGGCGAATCTTGCCGGATACGGTTTTCGGAAGCTCTTTCAAAAATTCAATCTCACGCGGATATTTGTAAGGAGCGGTCTCTTTTTTCACATAATCCTGAATCTCTTTAACCAGTTCATCCGAACCTTCAAAACCGGGAGCCAGGATGATAAAAGCTTTAACGATAGTCCCACGAAGCTCATCGGGAGAACCAACTACGGCACTCTCGGCGACGGCGGGATGGCTCTGCAGAGCACTTTCGACCTCAAATGGACCAACGCGATACCCGGAAGCTTTAATAACATCATCTGAACGACCGACAAACCAGAAATAACCATCTTCGTCAACTGTCGCCTTATCACCGGTATAGTACCAATCACCGACAAAAGCTTCACTGGTGGCTTCCGGATTATGCCAATACTCGGTACAGAGACCAACTGGGGCTACAGGTTTGACGCGAACCGCAATGTGGCCCTCTTCGTTGAGAGCTACCTCATTGCCATCATCATCGAGTAGATGAATATCGAAACCTGGAGTCGGTTTACCCATGGAGCCAAACTTGATCTTCATACAAGGGTAATTGGCAATCAAATTGACTGACTCGGTCTGACCGAAACCATCATAGATAACGGTTCCGGTGTGTTCTTTCCAGACCCTCATAATTTCCGGATTAAGAGGCTCTCCGGCAGCCAGAGAGTGACGCAATCCGGACAGGTCAAACTGTGTAAGGTCCTCAAGAATAAGCATCCGATAAGCGGTCGGCGGA
Organism: Candidatus Tharpella aukensis; assembly: GCA_021163445.1. Lineage (GTDB taxonomy): Bacteria > Desulfobacterota > Anaeroferrophillalia > Anaeroferrophillales > Tharpellaceae > Tharpella > Tharpella aukensis. The sequence goes on along the minus strand of JAGGWR010000344.1, from coordinate 19,685 downwards.
GCACAGAAGGTGGTTACACCACAGGTTTCAATAATTTTAAGGTGGGTTTTGGCATCAAAGCGGCCCGCAGCGTTATGCACCATAACCGCAGCCCCGATCTGCATCTGACCATAGATTTTTCCCCAGCCGGCTTTAGCCCAGCCCGTATCCGAAAGGGTCCAGTGAAGATCGGTAGGTTTAAGATCCTGCCAGAATTTAGCCGTAATAATTTGGCCAATACCGTAGGAGGCGTGGGTATGGGCAACCATCTTGGGAAATTTTGTCGTCCCGGAGGTAAAGTAGAGTAAAATGTTATCATCGGCTTTGGTTGCTTCGACATCTTCGCGGGAAAGTTTGGCAGAAGCTTCGTCCATCAAGCCCTCATAACTATCCCAATCATCCTGATTTGCACCAATACAGATGAAATCTTTCAGGGTCGGACATTTACTACGAACTTCGTCAATCTTGGAGACATTTTCATGCCACATAACGGCCGCAACCGCATCTCCCTGCTGCACCCGGTACTCACAGTCGTGGGGGGTCAGAATGCTCGGAGCTGGCATCGGCACGACACCAAGTTTAGCGGTGCCCAGCATCACTGCATACCACTCAACAATCCGCGGCACCATAACAAAAATCCGGTCACCTTTCTTAAGGCCTTTCTGGCGCAGGATATTGGCAAATTTATTGGAGAGACACTGAAGATCAAAAAAGCTGTATTTACGAATATCGCTCAAGTCAGTGCTGGCCCAGACCACAGCCAACTTAGTGCGATCCTTAGCCCACTCATCAACCACATCAAAACCGAAGTTGAAAAACTCGGGGATATTGAATTTAAAGTTTTTCTTTACATCGTCGTAGTCCTTCATATTCGGACCATTCAGATCTACCGGAATGTTGTCATACGGGGTTGTCAGCTGCATAATTGTCTCTCTCCTTTTAACTCTAAGTAATTCGGTTGCTCATCAACCAAACCTTTTCGTTACTAGAAATTAATGTGCCAAAAACTATGATCATAAGGGTCTCCGAAAAAAGTATATTCTCAGACAACCTATAATTATTCAAGGTACTCGTCATTTTTGCTGAAAGATCTTTACCATCACATTCTACCCCCGCATAAAGACGGATATAAAACGTGTATAAAACGGTTTTATATTGAAAACCGTTAACCAATATAGCATGAACCCCATTTTGTCAACAAAAAAAACAGTTAACGTCAGCTGGCAAAAACAGTTAACGTTAACTGTAAGCATACAAAGCAAAAAAAAGGCTATTGCAGTTAACGTTAACTGGCGAAAATTCACCCAAAAAAAAGCTGAAATTCACCACTAAAACGTTATTATCTCCAACAGCCCATAACTCACACCTGAAAATTCAACAGAAATCATACTTCTACCAATTTCTGAGATTTAATCCAACGCACTACCGCGCGTTTATTAAAACGCCAGAATTTTTTATCCTTATAACCGGGCAAAATCCCTTTTCGGGCCATATAATTCACATTATCCGGGCTTACATCAAGCAACTCGGCAACCTCGATACTACCAATTTCCGCACTATTTTTATTTTTCACAATCCTCATAACATTCTCCTTAAGTTAAAAAGCAACAAACCGGCCACGATCCCCTTCCGTCAAAACTAAACCGCACACGTATCTAATATTTCGTGACCAAGGCGAATAAAATAACGTTGCACTTTATGTGCCAATCTTTAATGTGCCAATGGTTAGGCATAATAATCAGGCGACTATTCTGCCAACTTGCAAAGCAAAAAGCAGGCACCAGCGGTATCCGCTTCGTGCCTGCTTTTATATGATTTGGTGGAGCTGAACGGGATCGAACCGTCGACCTCTTGTCTGCCAGACAAGCGCTCTCCCAGCTGAGCTACAGCCCCATCTAATCGATTTCGGACGGCCTAGATAGCATGGCCCTCTAAACCTGTCAATCTTTTTTTCAAACTTACTCTAAAACCCCGGCCATAACCTTAATATCGGCCTCCTGGCGCAGGGCCATAACAAATTCATCCATCATCCGATAACGTTTATACTGAAGTACCTGCTGATGAATATCGGCTTTCAGTTTCTCTCCATCGTTGCCTAGCTCCAAACGACGCTCTTTTAAACCGGCAATGAAAAAACCATCCCGATACGGCAATGCGGAGGTCGTCTGGCCATCTGTTAAAGCAAAAAGCTGCTGACTTAATTGAGGATCGTTCCCCAACTTGGGAATCTCCCCTCGGCCGCGCCCAAAAAAGCCGCTATCAACCAGCTTGACCCCGATTCCTGATGCCGCCTCATCAAGCGATTGCCCTCCGGCAAGCGCTAAAGAGAGTTTTTCGCTGATCCTTTTAACCTCTGCTCTTGCCAATTCGAGACGGTAAGCTTTTTCCACCGCTTTCTCAACTTCAGCAATTTCAGGTAAATAACTCTCCTTTAGCTCAGTTACCATAAAGTAATAGCTATTACGAGAAGGGTTCACCACTTTAACTGCTTTACCGGTTTCAACTTTAAATATTTCGGCCAACAAAGCCTGATCTCTGCCAAGGTTGGGAACAATACCATCTTGCTGCTTAAAAAAATCGGTCTCCACAACCATGTAACCAAGTTTACGGCCCTGTTCGACAAACGCTTCCTGATCAACCGCAGCCAGTGCCGCAACAACCTCATCAACACGCTTTTCAAGCAACCCCGGAACAGCATCGGAACGTAAATTTTTCTCAATATCAGCTTTAACCTCAGACAAATCCTTGGTTCGAGCCTCCCGATACTCTTCATTCTTTATCAAATGGAGACCAAACTGGGTGCGTACCGGATCGCTGACGTCGCCGGGAGTCAAGGAAAAAACTGCCTCATCAAAAGGTTTGACCATAGCTCCACGGCCAAACCAGCCCAGATCACCCCCCCTCGAGTTCGAGGGCCCTTGCGAATACTTTTTAGCAAGCTCGGCAAAATCACCGCCAGCTTTCACCTCAACTAAAACCGCAACTATCTCACTCCGGGCTTTTTCAACCTCTTCCGGGGAAGCGTCAGCAGCAACCTTGATCAAAATATGGCGCGCCTTAACCTCTTCCTGAACTTTAAATTTTTCCAGATTTCCCTGATAAAATTCGGAAATTTGCGCTTCACTAACAAATACGTCTTTAAGCAGCTTACTCCGCTCTATAACCAGAGCTGCGATCTTGCGCTGTTCGGGAATCCGAAAATTCTCTCTTTTTTCAGTAAAAAATTTCTCTAAGCCAGCCGCATCAACCTCAACCGAAGCCAGATAATCAACCGGAGACAACTTTAAAAGATCGACCGCAATCTCCTCACGCTGTTGACGCAAAAGAATATCGACCTCTTCCGGCACGATCTTGGCACCATCACCAATCACCGTCCGTACCTTTTCAATAAGTATATCTTCCTGAAAATCGTTCTCGAACTGAGCCGGAGTCAAGCGATTGTAACTCAGAGCCCGCCGATAGGCCTCCTGATCAAAACGACCATCCCGCTGAAATGCACCTAACGAGGCGATCTTCTGCTGAAGTTCGTCTTCACCAACCGACAACCCTAAACGATCAGCTTCATTAAGCAAAAGGCGACGATCAACTAAACCGTTGAGAGCTTCCTGCTTGATCTGCCGACTCCGCGCTTCATCAGGGTTAAATTTCCCCTTAGACTGTTCCTGATAACGACGCCAAAGATCTCGAAACGACTTATCCAGAGCTTTACGCTCAATACTTTCACCATTAACCGTAGCCGCAATCGTCATCTGCTTGGCTTTCATACTGCCGACTCCCCAAAATGAGAAGACAACGATAATTACTCCAAAGACAAATTTAACGACCCAGGACTTGGCGTTATTACGCATCATTCGTAACATTTAATAAAACCTCATAAAAAAATCAGCATCCAAAAAAACCAAAAACGGCTTATATGTTAAGATGATGGGAAAAAGCAAGAAAAATTGCTAAATCTTTATAAAAGATGGGTCAAACCAGAGTAATCTTGAAAATTTTCGTAGAGTGGATTGGCATTACAATAGTCAAGAATCAAATTCTCTGACCCCCTCTCCGAAACCGCCAAAGACCATGACGAAGTGGTTCCGTAGCCATCAAACCTTACGTTAAAACCTTGAGGAGGAATATCATCCTGCGGAAAAGGGGTGCGCAAAGCTTTATGAAAATGGGCCAGGGTCAGGATCAGCTTCTCTTTTGCGGAAACCGAGCCAAAAAAACCGGGCTCGGAAAGCTCAGCAAAGAGTCGACGGGCACTTCGGGCTTTAACACTCGTACAGATATCAAGCAAACCGTTGCCCAGAAAATGGTACCCCGGCAACAAATGAGAATAGTGAAGTTTGGCGTAATTGGAAGCGAAAAAGCCCTTCTCCCGGGAGGCCACAATCAAGTTAAAAGGGTTATAAGCGGCTTCGGTACAGAGTTCAGCCAACCCGACCCGAGCCCCACCCAGATCATCATAGGCCAAAAGATCGAGCACCAACTGCCCCCGCGAACGACAGCCCTCTTCATATTCATTCTCGACCCAACGATTGGTCAAGCAAACCATCAGACCGCGATTGTTATAACCCCACCAACTGCCGCCGCCACTCAAATCACAAGAAGCCAGCCACCGCCTGCCATCACCTTTACCCGAACTATAAACCCGAGGAGGCAGGGCTTGACGCTGAAAAAATTCATCCCGATTATTGGCCACCAGCAGCGGCCAACCCTCGATCATCCTGAATGCAAGTAATACCGTACACATAAAAATCTTCGATCCCTATAGTTGATGGCATGGTAAAATGTTTAGATGCGAGGCACGCGAAATCTGAGGAATGAGGCGTACATAAAGTACGCCGCAGTGACGAAGATTGAGTGTAACGACGCAGATGAACGTTTTACCGTGTCATCAATCTAACATATCTCTGACTTTGGAGAAAAAGCTCTTATTCTCATGCGTGGACACATCGCCCTCTTCGTGCGCCAGCTCTTCAAAAAGTTCACGCTGCCTGGGGCTGAGCTTTTTCGGAGTCATGACCACAAGCTCCAAAATCTGATCACCGCGGCCATAACCATTAAGGTGCGGAACTCCCTTACCCCGCAAATAAATAAGGTCACCCGACTGGGCTCCTTCAGCAACTGAAACTTTTTCCCGCTCCTCCAGGGTTTCGACTTCCAGATTAGCTCCAAGTGCAGCCTGAGCAAAACTTATCGGCAATTGGCAAAATACATCATTGCCCCGACGCTGAAAGAAAGGATGCTCTTTTACATGAATAACCACATAGAGGTCACCCGGAGGGCCGCCCTTGCTGCCGGCTCCGCCTTCACCAATCAACTTGAGCCTGGTTCCGGTTTCAACACCTGCCGGAATTTTTACCGACAGGCTCTTCTCCTCACGCAAACGCCCGGAACCATTACATTTTTTACAAGGATTTTTAATGATTGAGCCCTCTCCCCGACAAGTCGGACAGGCCTGGCTGACACTGAAAAAACCCTGCTGATAACGCACTTGACCCTGCCCTTTACAGGTCGGACAGACCTCGGGCTGAGCTCCGGCTTCAAGCCCGTCTCCCTGACAAAGATCGCAGGTAACATGACGTGGAATTTTAATCTTGGCCTGAGTCCCGAAAACCGCCTCGTCAAACTCTATATCCAGATTATAGCGCAGACTTTCACCGGCTCTACCGGCCGAACGCCGCCGCCCCCCGGAAGCCCCGAAGACTTCACCAAAAAGATCACCGAAAATATCGCCAAAACCACCAAAATCTGCCCCGCCGCCGCCTTGCTGTTGCAAACCGGCATGACCATACTGGTCGTAAAGTGCTCGTTTTTGCCCATCAGATAAAACACCATAGGCTTCAGTAAGTTCTTTAAACTTGGCCTCAGCTTGAGGATCTCCGGAGTTTTGGTCCGGATGATATTTAAAAGCCATCTTGCGGTAAGCTTTTTTTATCTCGGTTTCGGAAGCGTTACGATTAAGCTGTAACACATCATAATAATCTCTTTTGTCAGCCACGCCTGCAAACTCCTGATAAATAACAGAAACGAAAAAAACCAGGTACGGTGCAAAGCTCTCGCTCTGCACCGCACCTGGAACATTTATAGATCAGCCACCGGACAATCTTTTCGTCCGACAACCATTATTATTTATCGTCCTTGACCTCTTCGAAATCGGCGTCAACAACATCGTCATCTGCGCCGGCCGCCGGGCCCGCTTCCGAGCCCGCACCTTCAGCCGCGCCTTCAGCCCCAGCCGCATTTTCGGCATACATAGCTTCGGCCAACTTATGGGAGACCTGCTGCAAACTTTCAAGAGCTTTCTTGATCGCCTCAATATCATCGCTATCCTTAACCGATTTCACCTGATTAAGTGCGGCTTCGATATTGGAACGATCTTCAGCCGGAACTTTCTCACCCATCTCTTTAAGACTTTTTTCCGTCTGATAGATAGTGCTGTCGGCCTGATTACGCTGATCAATAAGCTCGCGTTTTTTCTGATCCTCATCGGCATGAGCTTCAGCATCTTTAACCATCTGCTCAATCTCGGCATCACTTAGACCACTGGAAGCCTTGATCTCAACCGACTGCTCTTTGCCGGTCGCCATATCTTTGGCTGAGACATGAACAATACCGTTGGCATCAATATCAAAACTCACCTCAATCTGTGGCACGCCGCGGGGTGCGGCAGGAAGCCCAACCAATTCAAACTGAGCCAAACGTTTGTTGTCGGCCGACATCTCACGTTCACCTTGAAGAACGACAATACTGACCGCTGGCTGATTGTCGGCCGCAGTCGTAAAAGTCTGGCTCTTTTTCGTCGGAATTGTCGAATTTTTTTCGATCAGTTTAGTGCAAACTCCACCTAATGTCTCAATACCCAATGAGAGCGGAGTAACATCAAGCAACAGAACATCTTTGACATCGCCCTGCAAGACCCCACCCTGAATCGCGGCTCCGATCGAGACAACTTCATCCGGATTGACCCCTTTACTCGGTTCCCGGCCAAAAATCGCCTTGACCTTCTCCTGAACCAGCGGCATCCGGGTCATCCCGCCAACCAGAATTACTTCATTAATATCAGAGGTCGAGACGCCAGCATCTTTCATTGCCGTCCGGCAAGGACCAACCACTCGATCAACCAAGTCACCGACCAGCCCTTCAAGAGTTGCCCGGGTCAATTTAACATTAAGGTGTTTGGGGCCCGAAGCATCTGCCGTAATAAAGGGCAGATTGATATCGGTCTCCATCGCCGTGGAGAGTTCACATTTAGCTTTCTCGCCCGCCTCTCTCAGACGTTGCAGAGCCATTTTGTCGGTACGCAGATCGATAGCATCACTTTTGCGAAACTCATCGGCAATATAATCAATCACCCGTTCATCGAAATCCTCACCGCCGAGGAAAGTATCACCATTGGTAGCGTTGACCTCAAAAACTCCATCACCAAGCTCAAGGATTGAGATATCAAAAGTTCCGCCGCCAAGATCAAAAACTGCAATTTTACCCTCTTTTTTCTTATCCGCACCATAGGCCAGGGCGGCGGCAGTCGGCTCATTAATAATTCTTTTGACATCAAAACCGGCAATCTTGCCCGCATCCTTGGTCGCCTGACGCTGACTATCATTAAAGTAGGCCGGAACTGTAATTACGGCCTCGGTTACCGGTTCACCGAGATAATCCTCAGCTGTCTTCTTCATCTTCTGTAAAGTCATAGCTGAAATTTCGGCCGGACTAAACTCTTTATCCTTAATTTTAACCCAGGCATCACCGTTTTTCGCTTCGACAATCGTAAACGGTGCCTTACCCTTCATCTGCTGCACCTGGGGGGCCGCAAACTTACGGCCGATAAGCCGTTTAGCCGCAAAGACCGTATCAGTAGGATTGGTGACCGCCTGACGCTTAGCCAGCTGCCCGACCAGTCGTTCACCGCTATCAGTTAAAGCGATAACCGAGGGGGTTGTCCGCACCCCCTCCGCATTGGCGATAACCTTGGCTTCGCCGCCTTCCATTACACTAACGCATGAATTGGTAGTTCCCAAATCGATGCCGATTATTTTTCCCATGTTTTTCTCCTTTTCTATAAATAAATTTAATTTGTGTTAATTTTAATTGATCTTCAATCTAGGTATGGGCATGCCAAAAATCAACCCTTCGCCTATTTTTCCTCCGATTTTGCCTTGGCCACGGTCACCATGGCCGGGCGCAGGAGACGGCCATGCAACTGATAACCTTTCTGGAGTTCGTCAACCACACAATTGGGCTTATGCTCATCACTATCAACCTGTGTCATCGCTTGATGAAAGGCGGGATCGAAAGGGTCTCCCAGACACTCAATACATTCAACCCCCATAGCCTTGAAAATCGAATCAAACTGCTCCAGAGTTAACTTAACCCCATCGACAACCGCAGCCGGGTCATCTCCGGCATGCAGCAGGGCACGTTCCAGATTATCTTTGACCGGCAACAGATCACGGACAAAACCCTCCCGGGCAAACCGGGCAAAATCATCCTTTTCACGCTGCATACGCTTACGAAAATTATCTGCTTCAGCCCGCACCCTGAGCATCTGCTCTTGCAAAGAGGCGTTGATCTTCTGCAAACCATCAACTTCCGCCCGCAACTCTTCAACTTCACTTTTCATCGTCGGTTTCTCATCGTTATTATTGTTATCATTAGCCTCAACGCCGTCATTGGCACAATCATCAGACTGTTCCAATTCGACCTCTTTCTCGACTACCTTTTTTTTATCTTTTTTTCGTCCTGACATTTTTATCTGTTTCCTTTATATACTTCACTCTTGATGGAGACGTAAAAAGTTACTGGAGACGCCGACTCATGGCATCAGCAATATAATTAACTAACGGAATAATACGGGAGTAGTCCATCCGGGTCGGGCCGATAACGCCGACGCGGCCCAAAGTTCGGCCCTCACGCCCATATTCAGCGGTCACGAGAGAGCAGTGCCGCATCTCCCGGCAACAACTTTCGGCCCCGATAATCACCCGCAACTGCTCTCCCCCCAAAGCTCCATCAAGAATTTTAAGGATAGAACCCTTCTCTTCAAACGTTTTAAAAATCTCTTTCATACGCTCGACATCGGCAAATTCGGGGTGCTCAAGCAGATTGAGTTTACCATCAAGCATAACATCACCCTGCTGTTCCGGATCCTGAGCAAAAAAACTGCGGCTTAAAGCCAGTACCTGAGCAAAAAGTTCATCATAGCCCTGCTTATCACTCGCCATCTCCTGCAAAACCATGCGCTTAATCCCACTCAAAGTCAAATTACCAAGCAGGGCATTAAGATAGTTGGAAAAGCGATTAAGTTGATCTTGCGAGAGCACCGTTTCAGACTCAAAAAGAACATTCTGGACGGCTCCCGAAACCGAGACTATAACTGTCAAAATGCGACGCTCATGGAGTTTCACAAAACGGATATGGCGAACCACCATCTGGCGAAAATCGGGCAGGCTGACAACTCCGACATAAGGTGTTAATTGAGCCAGAGTAAAAACTCCATCCTGTAAGACTTCCTCTAGACGACCACCCGATCCCGCCAAGCGATCTCTAACCTGGCGACGGGCCTCTGACGAAACTGCAGCAAAAGCCGGAAGGTTGTTCACATAAAAACGAAAACCCAGATCAGTCGGAATTCGTCCGGCCGAAGTGTGGGGCTGACAGAGAAAACCACTCTCTTCAAGATCCGCCATCACATTGCGCAAAGTAGCCGGGCTGAGCTGAAAACGCGGGCTCCGCGACAAGGTTCGTGAACCCACCGGTTCACCACTGTGGATATAGTCCTCAACCACAGCCTCCAACACCTTGATATGCCTTACCGACAAAACTTCCATAAAACCTCAACCAAAAAACTATTCCGAATCCTGTAAGTCACTTACTTGTGTGCGTGCTTTAGTCTACGTTAGCTCAGCACTGTCCGGTTAGAAATTTGCTGAGACTAATTCTAGGGATATCGGGTTGTTTTCTGGAACGTCTCGCAAAATTTTGTTGTTTTTCCCAGCGAATGGAGCCACAAAAATTGCGACTGTCTGAACAAGGTACGAGTGAGTTTCGCAATTTTGGCGTAATGAGCGCTGGAAAAACAAAAATTTTGCGTAAGAAGTGGAAGAAAATAACCCGATATCCCGGGTTGCAAGAGCTTAACCGGACAGCACTGACGTTAGCCAGCAAAAAAGACCAAAAAAATAACCCCGCTGGCACTCAATCATAAAGAGTGCTAACGAGGCTAAAATAACAATGGCCCTACCCATTGTCAAGGGATATGCCAAAGAACTAAAAAAGCAGAGACGGCTCAGAAGAGGGCGAAGTTGGGGACGTGGGCTCCGGCTCGGACTCCGGCAGGGGGGCTTGGGGGCCAAGATAGAAAGCCCGGCCAAAAAGGCGGTGATAGTCGCTCCATTCGAGATCGGAATTTTTACCGGCGCTCATGTGGGTATTGACGGCAGTCAGCTTGGCATCGAGATCGTCGATGAAATTCAAGAGAATAGCTTCCTGGGTTTTGGGCCTTTTCGGGGAGCCGTATTCATATTCGCCATGATGACTTAAGATAAGATGTTCCAACAGCATCAAAGTTGCAGCCGGAAAACCTTTTATGGTTGCGGCTTTCTCCTGGATCATCTGGACTCCTATTATAATATGTCCCAGAAGGCGGCCGGAGGTGGAGTAGTCAAGGTTACGTTCATAGGTCAGTTCATGAATCTTACCGATATCGTGGAGTAAGGCCCCGGTTAAAACCAGATCAAGGTTTATTTGCGGGTAGAGCGGGGTCACCTGCAAAGCTATCCGGGCCACGCTCAAGGTATGTTCAAGCAACCCCCCGAGCCAGGCATGGTGCATCGCTTTGGCGGCCGGAGCCAGAGAGAAAGCTTTGGCAAACTCCTGATCCTTGATAAAGAAGGCTTCCGTCAACCGCCGGAGCCAGGGATCCTGGATATCGGCAATAATCCTGTGCAAATCACGCTCTAATGTTGGAATATGTTTATCCGTATGCGGGAGAAAGTTCCTTGCATCTATCTCGCCCTGCCAAACCTCGATAAAGTTCAGAGTCAGCTGCAGATTTCCGTTAAAAACCTGACTTCGCGCCTTGATATGGACACAATCGCCCTCTTGCAGAGCGGCTGCGGCCGGTTCGGCATTATCCCAAAGAAAAGCGGTGATTTCACCACTGCGATCACCGAGTTTAAGGGTAAGATAATCTTTCCCATTACGACTGCGAGCCAAATTCTTACGCCGCACCAAAAGCAGAAGCTCAACCGCCTGGTTTTCCTGTATATCAGCTACTCTGATCTTGGAAATGGTCATAACCTCCCCTTCCGCCAACTACTTTACGCGATCCATCGACAAGCATGAAAATACCTGCCGATGCCGTGATCCGACCGATTCTGGTCAGATTGACCACCGTTTCAGCGGCTATTGTTTTAATTTTTGCGCGCCGTTCCGGAGGCGCTGTAAAGAGCAGCTCATAATCTTCGCCGCCACTCAACAAAGTTACATAATCAACCAAATCAGCATCAATAAAATGGCGCCCGGCTACCGAAAACGGCAAGCAAGAAACTTCAAGCTCAGCCCCAAGGCCGCCGGAGGCGGTGAGCAGATGACCAAGATCGGCGATTACGCCGTCACTGACATCAAGCATGGCGGTTACACCCCCGGAAGCGGCAAGCTTCACGCCCAGTTCAATCCGGGGAGTCGGTCGTAAATGCCGGGTTTGCAAAAAAGCCGCACTTTCATTAAAATCCCCAAAATCATCCGCATCCCGCATCCGCCCCGAAAGCAGTTGCAAGCCCAAATAACTATCGCCCAAGCTCCCGGAAAAGTAGATATCATCACCAACTGCAGCACCACTCCGGAGAACCGGTTTTGCCGCCCCCGCCAGACCGCAAAGAGTAACCGAGATCACAAGCTGGTCGGCCTTTACGGTATCACCACCGGCCAACTGTACACCGTGCGCTTGCGCCAACTTAAGAAAACCATCAATATAGCTTTCAAGCCAGGCTTTTTCAATCCCGGCCGGCAATGCCAGCGAGAGATAAACCGTAGAGGGTTGCGCCCCCATCGCCGCCAGATCACTTAAATTTACAACCAGTGACTTATAACCAAGATCGACGGCCGAGGTATAGGAGAGATCAAAATGTACCCCTTCAACCAGCATATCCGTAGTCGTCAGAATCCCGTTTCCGGGAGCCGGAGACCACCAGGCCGCATCATCGCCGAGACCAAGTTTCAAGTCGCCGGAGGCTTTGGGTAGGCGCTGTTTTAAGGCTTCGATAAAGCCGAATTCGCCCCAATCGGCGATGGTTAAGGAGTTTTTTTTCATTTGGTTTTTTGTATCCGCAGGAGTTAAGTTGAAACGGGTAGCGGCGAACTTTGCTTCGCCCACACTAACGGGGTCACATCTTGACAAATGGCGGGTTAAAACTTTAGTTTTGCGCGAACCTTACGGCCGCCAAATGTCCAGAAATGACCCCAGCCGAGACAGGTCGAACAAAAACCGCAAAAAAACTTCACTCTATCTCGGGCGGGGTCAATTCTTGATGATGGCGTATCGAGATAATCGGATAATCCGAAGTACTGCCAACAACCATTGTCAAGATTTGACCCCATTCAATTGGTTACTCAAAAATTAAGTTAAAGCGGGTAACACTGAACATCGCTTCGCCCTGCTTCGCAAGGGGACAGGCTACGGATAAGTCTCGGTTAACGTTACCGTTTGACTCTACGCAGGCTGTCGATTACCGGTTTCAGCCGTAAGACCCAGTCCCCGTCAATTGATAAAGTGAACTATTTTACCACCGTTTTTTTACCTGGCTTTTTTTTCTCTTTTGGCAGCGGCTTCGGCGCCTTGGTCAAGGCGTGGGTCACAATTTCATCGGCCATTTTAATCGGGATAATTGTTAACTGTTTGCGAATATTGGCCGGGATCTCTTCTAAGTCCTTACGATTATCGTCAGGAATCAAGATGGTTGTCGCGCCAAAACGTAACGCCGCTAAAACCTTCTCTTTCAATCCGCCAATCGGCATCACCCGACCAGCCAGGGTCAGCTCTCCGGTCATCGCCACATTACGATGTACGGGAATTCCGGTCAGAGCCGAAAGAATCGAGGTCAACATCGTCACCCCGGCTGAAGGACCATCTTTCGGCGTCGCTCCGGCCGGAACATGGACATGAATATCATTATCCTTAAAAACATCGGCCGACAAACCAAACTCACGCGAGCGGGAGCGGATAAAACTCATCGCCGCCTGGGCCGACTCTTTCATCACATCACCTAAGTGTCCGGTCAACGAGAGCGCCCCCTTGCCCGGCATAAGCAAGGTCTCGACCATTAACACCACGCCGCCATAGGGTGTCCAGGCCAGCCCCGTAGCCACACCAACCTGATCCTCGCCCTGCCCGCTTTCGGGAAGAAATTTTACCGGCCCTAAAAATCGGTGCAGGGAAGCCGGGGTTATCATGGTCTTGCCGACGCTCTCTTTCTCGGCGACTTTAGTCGCAACTTTGCGGCACAAAGCACCAATTTCACGCTCCAGGTTCCGCACGCCGGACTCCCGGGTATAGCTGTTGATCAAAGCCAATAAGGCGGTACGGGAGAAACTGATATATTTTGAGCTGATACCATTCTCCTCAATCTGCCGGGGAATCAGGTAGCGCTTAGCAATATTCAACTTCTCTTCATCCGTATAACCGGAGAGTTCAATAATCTCCATGCGATCGCGCAAGGCCGCCGGAATCGGTTCCAGGGAGTTGGCCGTGGTAATAAACATTACATGCGAAAGATCGTAAGCAACATTAAGATAGTGATCGCTGAACTCGGAGTTCTGTTCAGGATCGAGTACCTCTAACAGGGCCGAGGCCGGATCTCCACGAAAATCATTGCCAAGTTTGTCGATCTCATCCATCATAAAGACCGGATTCTTGGTTCCGGCCTGTTTGAGGCCCTGAATAATTCGTCCCGGCAAGGCCCCGATATAGGTACGCCGATGGCCGCGAATCTCGGCCTCATCCCGCATACCACCTAATGAAAGACGATAGAATTTACGCCCCAGGGCGCGGGCCACCGATTTTCCGAGAGAGGTTTTCCCGACGCCGGGAGGCCCGACAAAACATAAGATCGGCCCTTTCATCTTACTTTTAAGTTTGCAAACCGCCAGGTACTCGATAATCCGCTCTTTAATTTTACCCAAACCATAATGATCCTCTTCCAATATCTGGCGGGCTTTGGCAAGATTAAGATTATCCCGAGTTTTCTTATGCCAGGGAACTTCGATCATCCAATCGATATAGGTGCGGATAATATTGGCTTCCGCCGCATCGGGGTGCATTCTTTCAAGACGTTCAAGCTGTTTAGTCGACTCTTCAAGAGCCAGTTTCGGCATCTTGCATTTTTTGATTTTATCGCGGAGCTCTTCCATCTCGGCCGTCCGGTCATCACTATCGCCGAGCTCATTACGAATCGCTTTCATCTGCTCTTTTAGGAAGTACTCCCGCTGGGTCTTGGTCATCTCCTCCTTGGCCGAATTCTGGATTTTGGCCTGCATGCCCAGAACCTGGATCTCTTTGGCCAAAATTTTATTGATCTGACTTAAACGTTTGAGACCGTTCTGCTCCTCCATAAAAGATTGAGCAACTTTTAGCTTAACCCCGAGATTAGAGACAATCAGGTCGGCCAAACGTCCGGGAAGATTAACATTATCAAGAATCATTGCAACTTCTGGAGCAATCGGTTTACCCAGTGAAATTGCCTTTTCCAGACGATCTTTGACACTCCGCATCATGGCTTCGGTTTTGAGATCAAGCTTGTCACTTTCGATATCCTCAAGCTTTTCAATCCGAACTTTAAAGAGGGGATCTTTTTGCACAACTTCAGTAATCGCCGCTTTAGCCAGCCCCTGAACCAGAATCTTTACCCGGCCATCGGGCAATTTCAACATCCGCATAATCATTGAAATCGTACCGACCCGGTAGACCCCGCTCCGGCCCGGATTCTCTTCCCGAACATCTTTTTGGGTAACCAGAAAAATGAGCCGGTCGCCGGCTAGAGCCTCATCAACGGCTTTGATCGAAGACTCCCGGCCGACAAAAAGAGGCATAATCATAAAGGGAAAAACGACCACGTCGCGAACCGGCAACAGAGGCAGTTCATCCGGCAAAACAAGTTCTTCACCCTCTCCTTTGCCGGCGTCTGAATCTTCCTCTTCACCCTCTTCGATAATCGCCAGGGCCTCTTTAAGCTCGATCTCTTCACCTAAATCTTCAAGCTCAATCTTGGCGGTTTCCTCTGTGTCTTCAGGCTGATCATCGAGATTCTCGTCAACCGATTCTTCCTCAGTTTTAGATTTATCAGTTTTATCTTCAGATCCGGATTCATCTTCGGGCAAAGAAAGATCTTCGTCATTCTTCTTTTTATCGTCACTCACAAGTCAACCTCCAGGTTGGTTATATATAAACATAACAATTTAGGTTTCCACCATAAAGCCATAACAAATGGCGACGAACATCGCTTCGCCCACTTCGAGGGGGACAGAGCTCAGCCCGGCTACGGGCTGGCGCCCGGCCTGGAGGTCTGTCCCCACATCGAGATGAAATGACACCTAAATAGTTACTATAAAACTATAATTTATAATGTTTTCGTAGACGCTCGGAAAGCTCTTTTGTCAGCTCAAAGACCCGGACGGCCCGAGCCGGAGTCAACGATCCGGCCCCGCAACTGGGCGAAACAAAACTGCGCTCTAAAATTATTTTGAGCGCTATTTTCGCACTGCTTAAATGCTCCATTTGGGCCGTAAGCCGGGCAAACAGAGAGTCTACATCTTCATTGTCTATCGCCTCACTGGTCGGCACTACACCCCAGGCCAGATACCCTCCATCACCAAGAAATTTCTCCAGTTCGTCTTGATAGAGAAGCAGGTTCTCTCCATATTCATAGGCATCGAAATTCAACAAGTCAACCCCGGTATCAAGCAGCAGAGACCAATCCGTATTGCCGCAACAGTGAACTCCGGCCAACCCATCAAGTCCGGCGCAGACCTCATTTAAGAGATCTTTCACCTGCTCCCGAGAGAGCGTACAGAAAGCGGTACCAAAAGAGACCATATAGGGTTCATCAAAAAATGTGAGCGTCGGCAAGCCGGGAAAACAGCGCTTGAGAAAAGCTTCCTGCCAGCGGGCTTTCATATTTAGATGCTTAACCATAACATCGGCCAATGTTGGATCATAAATAATCGATTTTTTCTCTTTGTCGGTAACCCCGAGACCAAAACTGATCGGCCCGGTCACCTGACCTTTGACCATAATCGGCGCTTTCCCCAAATAACGTTCCGCCAGAGCCGGAAGCCCTTCCCACAAACCGGAAGCCCGCTCCTGACCGATAGCAAAATAGTCGAGATCAACTGCCATCACCGCCTCATAAAAGGCAGTTAACTGATCGGCAAAATCGGCTTGGCCCGGATCAAGATAGAAGCGTTCACCTTCTTCATCAAGAACCGCCCCAGGCAGCCCCTCCCCATACTGAACATACATACCTTCAAGGAAAGAGCGATTCGGCAGCTGCGGCCAGAAAGGCACTTCCGGCAAGCAATCGGCAATCAAATCAAGGGTTGGCGCAACTTCAGGTTGCGGCAAGCTGCCGATAGCAATTGCCATACAACGCGGTAAAAAAGTCTTCCGTAAAGAGGAATTGCTCACATAAATCTCCACAAAAAGGAAAAATCCAACATTTTTATACAAAAAGAGCTCTATACTAACATAATTCTCTGCATTTTCGCAACCATTTTACCTCATTTTTTAGCTATTTATTGACAAATAGCCCAATTTTCGCTAACTGATCTAACATATGACTTTTCCCTGGCACATAGAAGCACTTAACTCTCCCTTTGGCGATCCGGGATTTATCCTGCGCCACAACTATACCGGCCAAGCCCTGCTCTTTGATCTCGGCGACCTGCATGGGCTCTCGGCAAAATCGATATTAAAGGTTTCACACATCTTTATCAGCCACGGCCATATCGATCACCTGATCGGCTTTGACCACCTTTTACGCCTGACGTTAAACCGCTCTAAACATCTGCACATCTTTGGCCCGCCGGGAATTACCGAGATGATCGGGCACAAGCTTCAAGGTTACTGCTGGAATCTGACCGCCCACTATGAACTCCTGATCAGCGTTCATGATATCCATGAAAACATGATCGAACAAAAAACCTTTGCCTGCCGCCAAAAATTTCAACCGCAGGCGACCACCACACAACCCCGTAAAGATGCAACCATCTTTACGGCTCCGACCTTCAGCATTGCTGCGGCGACACTCGACCATGGCACTCCCTGCCTCGCCTTTGCCATGAAAGAGCCTTTACAGGTCAAGATCCGCCCCGAAGAACTTGACCGCCGGGGCTGGCCGCCAGGCCCGTGGCTCAGTAAAGTCCGACAAGCCCTGCAAGCCAAAAGCCCGACCGACACCGTTATTGAGATTGCCGGGCAAAATCACCAACTCCAGGAAATTGCCGAAGCAATTGCTCTGATCGAACCGGGCTTAACCATCGCCTACGTCACCGATACCGGTTTCACCCAACAAAACCTGCAACAACTAATCCCTCTGATAAAGGGGGCCGACCTCCTGCTTTGTGAAGCCGCTTTTTTAGAATCTGCGGCAGACAAAGCCAAAGTAAGCCGACATCTGACGGCGGCTCAGGCGGGCAAACTTGCCTCTCTGGCCCAAGTCGGACACCTGCAACTTTTCCACTTTTCACCCCGTCACACTGATGAAAAAGAGGCTTTCTACCAACAAGCCAGAGAATACTTTACTGGCCCCATCAGTTAGAAGGCTGTCCGAAAACAGGAGAGTTCGTTAAAAATTTCTCAATAAAAAGAGATTGCTTTGTCAACAACCTTCTGCTAAAATTAGGGGTTGCATTGTAATAAATATTTAAACTTAAACGACTGAGCCCTTATGCCCCTAAAACAGCTGGCAAATTTTTACTCGACCTACCAACCTGAGAGCAAAATCTCAACCGACACAATACGAGCTGCGGTTCTCTGCCCTCTGTTTATCGAAGAGGGCATCTTGAAGATGCTCTTCATCAAACGCTCGTTAACAGTCAAAACCCACAAAGGAGAGATCTCTTTCCCCGGCGGAGTCAGTGAGAACCAGGATTACTCTCTGGAAGCAACCAGCACCAGAGAGACCGAAGAAGAGATTGGCGTCAAGGTGGACGACATCACCATTTTCGGCGGCCTTGACGAGGTCAACACAACCACCGGATTTCTGGTCTCCCCTTTTGTCGGAGCCATCCCCCACCCCTACAAATTCAAGCTCTCTACCAATGAGGTCGACAGCCTGATAACTTTAACCATTGATGATTTTCTTGAACCGCGCAACAAAATTGATTTTTATTACTTTAACGGCCGCCAGCTATCACCGCAACTCGCCTTTAAAATCGACGGACACGTCATTTGGGGAGCTACGGCAAAAATCATGTGGCAATTTTTAGAACTGGGAAAAAAACACAACCTTTTTACAAAATCGGCTTCAGCTTCGCAATCGTTCCATCTCGCCAGCTAAAGCTAAGGAATTGATATGACACGTAAAAAAATCCACTGGGCTCATTATATAGCATTCACCCTCTGCCTCCTGCTTCTCAGCAACTCAATCCAGGCCGAAGCGGCGGGCAAAACCCGCTATATCTCAGACAAAATCAGGATTTACGCCCGGGCCGGTGCCGGTACCGAGTTCAAATTGCTCGCCCCCCTGACCACCGGCAACAGGGTCATCCTGCTGGGAGAATCCGAAGGAGACTGGCTCCACATAAATTACGGCAAAGATCGTCAAGGCTGGATTCAGAAACGCTTCCTGACATCAGTCGAACCAGCCGCCAAACGTCTGGCCTACGCCAAGAACAAAGTTGAGCAGCTGGAACTGAGCAGCAAAGCCAAAATCGACTCACTCACCGCAACCAATAAGGAGTACCGCAAAGGCAATACCGGCCTGCTCCGAGAAGTAAAAGAGTTAAGACGCAAACTTAAGAAAGTTGAAAAAGATTATAAAACCCTGCTTGAAGAGTCAGCCACTTTCCTCGAATTACAAGCAGAACACAAAAATCTGCTCGCAGAAAACCAAGCTCGACAAGAACGTGAAACCGTCATCCTGGCGGAATGCGAACTCCTTAAAACAGCCTACCGGATCAAATGGTTTTTATCCGGCGGCGGCGTCCTGCTGATCGGGTTTTTCATCGGTATCCTTTTACAAGTCTTCCGCAACCGCAAGAAGAAGAGCTCCGGCTTAAGTTTTAAATAGTGCCAGACCGAAAACCGCCAATTTCCTCGATTGCGGCGTTAGGCTCAAATTTTAATCCTCGGAATACTTAATGTATGCCTGCGGTTAAAATCTGAGTCTGCCTTGCACTCAAGAAAATTGTCAGGTTTTCGGTCTGGCACTGAATAGTCTGTAACTAAACAGGGAGAATTTAATTGCAACAGGTAATGCTCGGTAATGAAGCGATGGCTCGCGGCCTGCTGGAAAAAGGCTGTACGTTTGCCTACGCCTACCCCGGAACCCCATCTTCAGAGATTCTCCCGGCCTTTATCGAACAAGGCCGGAACCATGATGTCGCAATCCACGGCCACTGGTCGGTAAATGAAAAAATTGCTCTGGAATCAGCCTTTACCGCCGCCATGACCGGTATGCGCAGTGCTGCAATCATGAAGCAGGTGGGCTTAAACGTCG
>JAGGWR010000295.1 GCA_021163445.1 Candidatus Tharpella aukensis | reverse complement strand
TGTTACAACATTGAGATGCAGTTGATCTGGAGCCTGAGGTTCTTCTGTAACTTCTTCAGGCAACTTTATGGTTGTTTCAGTAGTGTTTGACGACATGGTTGTTTCTCCTCCCAGAGATAAGGGGCTGATGATCATTAGGTTTTTCTCTTCAGTTTCTGATGCTGTTACTTGCTCAAGATCACAAGTCTGTACGGTTGGTTCATTCATGTTGAGTTGCTCCTTCTGTTTGGGGTTGTAGTTGAGGTTCTGATGGCCGAATGTTTCAGTATCAAGCAAAATGTTTCTCCTTTTAATGTAGGTTAAGGTTGTAGTTGTGATAGTCCAAAATTGACCAGTTAAAGAGCTAGTGATTACGGAAAATTGACCACCCCAAGTAACCTTTTCTGTATATGGTAAGAAAACCATAAGCAGAGAGGTAAAAGGAATGCTTAGGATGGATCAATATGAACATGTTCGTACCGCCAATCGAGTCTATGGCCATAGTATCAGTAAGATTTCCAGAGATACTGGACATTCACGCAATACCATCAAAAAAGTTTTGCGGGGTGAGAAACAAAACTATACTCCGAGAAAAACACAACCTCATCCGATTGTTGGAGCATTTTCTTCCATTATCGAGCAATGGTTATTAAATGATAAAGAGCAACCCAAAAAGCAACGGCACACCGCTCGTAGAATTTATCATCGCCTGATAAGCGAGTATGGTTTTACTGGCAGCGAATCAAATATCCGAAGACATGTCCGTGAAGTAAAAGCCTGTCTTGGTATGGGACAAATCAAAGCGTTTATACCTCTCGCTCCGGATTTAGGGCAAGAAGCGGAAATTGATTGGGGTACTGCGACCATTAAACTTGATGGTCAGCCTACCAAAGTTAAAATGTTTTGCATGCGTTCAAAAGGGTCAGGAAAATCTTTTGTTCGCCTCTATCCCTGTGAACGACAACAAGCTTTTTTTGATGGAATGATGCAGGGCTTTGCATTTTTCGGCGGCATCTTTCCAATTTTGATCTTTGACAATTTGACCACAGCGGTAAAAAAAGTTTTAGTCGGCAAGAAACAGCTGGAACAGGATTCTTTTGTAAAGTTCAGATCCTACTACAATTTTTCAGCCCGTTTCTGTAATCCCGGCCAGGGCCATGAAAAAGGCGGAGTCGAGGGTCTGGTTGGTTTTGCCCGCCGTAATTTCCTGGTGCCGGTTCCAGAAGTTGATTCACTTGAGATACTCAATAAACAAATTTTACAAGAGTGCATTGCTTATGGTGGCCACCGTATTGCCGGTCGCCAGCAAACTGTCGCAGAACTTTTTGAACAGGAGAAGGAATTTCTTATCTCCTTACCCCTGATTCCGTTTAGTAATCTACAGTTTTATAATCAGAAAGCTGATAAATACGCCACGGTTATCATCGATAAAAATCGTTATTCAGTCCCTGTCAGATATAGTGGCTACCGATTACGAATCACTGCCGGTTTTGACCAGGTTGAAATTTTTTATCAGCAGCTCAAGATTGCGACACATAAGCGCCTCTACAATAACAATCAATGGCAACTAAATCCGGATCACTATCTGGACTTACTTCGAGAAAGACCACTGGCTTTCCATAGTGCCCGGATGATTAAAAGCTGGAGAAAGCAATGGCCTGACAACATGGAAAGACTTTTGTCCCGTTTCTGTGCGGCTCAAGGAGAAAGCCGGGGCATTAAGGATTTTATCCTGGTTTTGATATTGTTTAGAACTCACGCAAAAGAAGAAGTCCATAATGCCATAAAAATAGCCGTCGCTGCATCTCTGAGTAACAGTAGCGGAGTCGAACACATTTTATTATCAAACCGGGAAACTTCGACTAGAATTGAATCATTGCCGGATCGATCAAGTTTGCCTGATGCTGATATTGCTTCCTATGCTCAGTTAGGAGGTGTGCAGTGAAACCCGCAAACCTTTTACTGCTAAAAGAAAACCTTAAAGGCTTAAATCTGGCCAATATGTTTCGCTATTTTGAAGAACAGAGTCGCCAGGCTTCAGAAGAAGGTCTTTCTTACGGTGACTTCCTGCTCGAATTAACTGATATAGAATTGCGAATCCGGACTGAGAACCGCAATAAACGTCGCATCCGGGATGCTCGTTTCCCTCTTGTAAAACCGCTTAATACATTTGATTTCAGATCGGTGCCGGATCTGAACAAAAGAAAAATAATGGATCTGGCGACCTGTGAATATATTAAAGAGCAGCGTAATATCATTTTCATGGGCCGAAGCGGTGCCGGGAAAACCCACCTGGCCACAGCTTTGGGTCTTGAAGCTTGTCATAACAATTTTAAGACCAGGTTTATCACCGGTTATGCCCTGTCAAATGAGCTGATTGAGGCATACAATGACCGGGAGCTGAGTCGTATAATAAACCGCTACAGTCGTTACGATCTCCTTATCCTTGATGAACTCGGCTATGTCCCGTTTTCACAGAAAGGGGCAGAATTACTTTTTCAAGTTATGGCTGAACGTCAGGAACGCGGCACAACTATAATAACCACTAACCTTGGCTTTGCCGACTGGACTAAAATCTTTGGCGACGCAACAATGACCGCAGCCTTGCTGGATCGAATAACCCATAATGCCCACGTTATAGAGTGCAACTGGGAAAGTTATCGGCTTAAACAATCTTTAAGCAAAAAGAAAAACAAATAATTTTCAAAGAGCATTAAACAAAATCACCCCGTAACGCTGCGGTCAGACTTTCGCCCGCGCTCCGGGATTATTTGGGGATCCACTCCACGCAGTCAAAAATCTGACCGCAGAGGGAGAGCAACATCGTACTCAGGTACAATTAACAAATGAAAGCATCAATCACTAAAACTATCTTGTAATCAGGGTGGTCAATTTTCGATAATCACACCTGGTCAATTTTCGGTTGTCATTACTACTCATGTGACGAAATGTTCGAATATTTAACCTTCACGCCTACATTCCTGGCGGCAAAATTAAACACATTGAGCAGACGATTCAGAT
>JAGGWR010000242.1 GCA_021163445.1 Candidatus Tharpella aukensis | reverse complement strand
CTCACTTGCAGAGGTAGAATCAGCTTTGAACTATTTTCCGGAAAATTATCAACTTCAATACCTTAAAAAAAGAATTATGGATCAAATAACTGATTGTTTACTGCAAAGCAAACCCAGAGAATAAATTTAACACTTTTGCGAATAACTAATATTGCTCTCTATCAATGGCTACCCGCAACAGGGTACAAAGCAGATTGTTACAAAATATCCACCCCCACGCAAAGCAATATTGATGAAATTCTTAGTGATCACCGAAAAGAGTCTGCTTAATCAGTGGCCGTCCCCAATAAAAAATCCAAGAAGCTTGCCGGACACTAGTATTTAGGTTTAGGTTTTTGAAACATATCAACACAACGCCGCACTGCTGGCGAAGGGGGATCCCCAAACTTCTTTGGTTTATATTTTTTAGCCCATTTAATAATTTGAATTGCAATCGCAAGCTGAACTTTATAACCAGAACCAGAAAAATCAGTACTGCTACTGCGAAACACTTTCAAGTTTTGCAATCGCTTGAATGGCTTGCTCATGTCGTCGGTTTTCGCAGCGGCTATCATTTTTTTCGCGCTCTTACTTCGCTGTAAAGCCCAATGAGCCCACATAAACTTCTCCATCTCTTGTTCTAACGCATTTCCGTTCCTCCACCGCAAAGGGTTCTTTGGTGGGTACATCAACGGTGATGACATTATTCTTTTTTCAAACTCATCCATGTACCCCTTGCTCTTTATGTTATTAGATGAATGCGAAGTTCTGATACCGTCAACCACTTCAATGTCTTTGTCGATGGCATCCTGAATATCAGTAATTCTATCACGAATGTATATCTTGAGCCTGTTTTGATAATTAAGCGGTGTAAGGTTTATGGTGACTTTACTCGGCTTTCTGTGTTGCCCAAGTTGATTACCAAAATCCTCAACTGCCATTGAAACACCAGTGAAAACGACAACGACGGTTACCGGAGCAAGAACAGTGGCTCCTGCAAGAGTAAGCACTCCCGCTGCGGTCTTTGCCAAGTATATCATACCTTGATTCGGCGGCAATTGTGTCGGCAGATTTAAAGTGTGTGTTCGGAAGGCCTCAGAGTACGCCCCCCCAAACACCTCAATAGTGCTTAACCACCGTTGCCTACACCTGTTAAGATCACGATTGATATTTTGAAGCCTAGCTTTTATCGTTGGTACCATGCCTCCCCCCTTAACCCTATTGAGATAACTAGCTATTCGTAAACTCAAACAGTTAAACCAATCAAACCCTGTATGACAACATGCCAAAAATGGCGCTACTAAATTTTCGATTTCCTTGCAAGAAGATACTACTGATTAAATTACTCCCCATCTTCGTACATCCATCTCTTTACCTGGCATATAAATCCACTAAAAATATCAGTCTGGAGTTAAGTGTATAGCCCAATTTATCATATCAACCATCAGGTTCATAACCATATAAAAGATACCCGCCAATCCCCAAATCAGGATCAATCAAAGTTCCCCGGCCGGCGGTTCTGAGTTTGATTAAATCAGCCCCGGAAACCTGCAATAATCCAGCCGGTTTATCGTTCGGAACTGCTGGCGACAGGGTTTCGGCAAACCACTCTTCGGCTTGATATTGGCCGTTGTGAAGAGCGCCCAGCACCTCCAGGCGGGATTGCCAGGCTCTTTGCGGGTTGGCCGGACGCGGGATGATAAAACGGCTGGCGGTTTTATTGATATTATAAGCCGCCAGCAAAAACCAGAAAGGGTCTTCATAAACCACTCCTCCCGAACGTAGATTCAACATTTGCGTTAAAACATCCTCCCCCGACAGCGTCGGCAGGCAATAATTATCGGTTGCTACAGGGTCGGCGGGAAGTTCTTTGAGAAAGTTTTTATCGGCTAAACGGGAATCAGCTTGAAACCACTCCTGGGGCTGATACGAACCAACCATCAGCTGGTCAGCCAGTTTTAGCAGATCTTCCCCACACAGAGGTTTATGCAACTTGGCATGACCGGTCTCGCCGACCACATAGTTAATAATCGTCAACAGAAACACAACCGTCTGTTGCCAATTATTTAGATCCAGGCCAACTATTGTAGATTCGATAGTTGTTGATTCTATAACGGTCTGTTCTTCTGCCATGATAACACTTTCGCATAGGGTTAACTACAGGTCACTTTTTTTAACATAAAAGTAACCGCAAAATATATCGTAATCAAGAATCAGCGGGGTCTCACCAATGGTTGGAATATATATAGTACCGAGATTTTTCTGGCGGACCGCAGTCTCCGGATTGCTGATGATCTGCTCATCAAGGTCGTTGTGGAATACTGGCGAGTGACCGGGCTTATGAGACCAACCACCATCAGAGTCCTGTCTATAACAATGATAATCAGCCAGATAAAAGGCTTTAGTGGAAGAATCGTAGCCATCTCGCGATGTCGCGACCAGAGCCATCAGGTAATAGCCGGATTTGGCGGGAGGGGGAAGCATTGCATCCCGGTCAGCCAAACAGCGCAGAGCCGGAATAAGCTTATCCGGACTGCCATCCTCAATAAATGCTTCCCGTAATGATTCAATAGCTAAAGATGTCAAGACCTTACCTGCCGCCTGACCCGGCTGCATCCCGGTTATTTTTGGTGGGGCAGCCGAAATCTCCGAAATTTGTTCAACTCGCTTATCCAGAACATAGGCATAGCTATTGGATTTTGCTTGGATGAAACCTTCGTCGTTCCATTTATCGGGTTCAAAAAGAGGGCTTAGATTATCAGTAACGACGGTGGTAATGACCTGATCAAAGGGTCTCAAATCGTGGTTTCGTTTACTGGGTCGAAGTGGTACCTTCGAACCTCCTCCAGATAAACATGCCCCTGTTTGCCAATGCAAAATACTACTGTCAAGATTAGTAAATGCAACCTGAGCTATTTGCCGAACCCGATCGTTCAGATTTTTCGGAGTATCGCTAAAACTTTGCGAAAGCCAGGGAAAGAGTGGATCGATTGTGCATTGGTGACCGCAAAAAAGATTGAGAAAGTAACATAAAACTACACCGTAATGATTACGGATTCCATTTTCTCCGGCAGATTCTTGAGCCCGCCGGTAGATTTCGTGCTGCGAATTTTGATCAAGGGCTTGAATCTTTTGGGGAAAGATCCATTCAGCAAGCTCAGTCAGACGTTGCTCACTAAGCTCTTTTTGCCAGTTTATCTCCTGTTGGGCAACCCGTTTGGTTGCCAAAAGGGCATTTCGAAGATTCTCACAATCTTTACCTGAAACTTCGCCTATATACTTTTCCACAGCATCATGTAAAGCATCAGCCCGCCATATCTCATCCGTAATCGAGGTATCCCGCAGAGTTGTCGCAGCCCACGGAAACTGAGGGTCGGTATCGAAACCAAGACCAAAGATAAAACTCAACTCAATATAAAAACGGAGGGTACCAATCAAGGTAAAACCATAACTCTCAGCTTTCTCCAAGCTTTGAACGACAAAGTTCTGGAGCACATCGTCACTGATATTCAGACCGGCTTCCGGGGCAAAACTCCTCATCTGAAACATAGTTTCAGCCACAAATTTGCGACGGGCCGCCTGGGAAAAATATGCTATTTGTTCAGATCTGACTATCATATCAGTCGCTTATGATAAAAGGATTACAGCAACAGGGAAAACCACTTAAATGTAAAAGAATTGTGACTATTCAGCGTAAGTAGAGAGCTACCGTATATTGATGAATTTCAGTGAATTCTGGGGACATAACCCGATTCTCCGAAGGAAATCGGGTTATGTCCCCAGAATTCACTGGTTAGCTGAATAGTTACAAAGAATTTTCAACCACCGATAATTACTGTAGGGCAACCTGCTACTATCACTCCACCGTGAGCCGTAGCATCACCAATCCGAGCGGCGGGCAAGCCGCCAATCAGCACCGTCGCCGACCCCACGACAATAACATCGGGAGGACCGACACAAACTGCCATATCAGTAATCCGGGCAGCCAGCATACCGCCAATCAGCACCGTCGGACAACATGGGCCGGTAATCGGGCCGCCAACATGCGGAACCGGAACAACTGCCGGAGAAGCCATAGGACATACGTGCATATCGCCAAGTCTTGCGGCAGGTGGCATATCAACCTCACATCTTAAAAAAGATTAAACACTAACCGGATATCGGCAACTCGATACTCCGCTTTACTATCCGGTCGGCAGCCAGCAGATATTGAGTTAAAGAACCAGCATCATCGCCCTCGACATAAAACGACTGCACCGAACCAAATATTTTTTTCAGTTCCGAAGGTGTGGCCGACTGAAGATAGTCTTCCAGAACCCGGGGATCATAGAAACGAAAATAGAGGGGCTTCCCGGCATCATTATAGACCGCAAACACTCGCTGAAAATGACGCCGCAACTCGGTTAATGTCTCCGAAGTTTCACACAAGATACCCCACTTATCGCCCCAACCGTGCTGCAAGAACCATGTGGTTAGAAAATCGTCGGGCGCCAAAGGAACCAAATAGGGAGCTACCAAAGCCAACTCACGAGCCCGGCTCCCCTGAAACAGGGATTGGGCTGTCGGGGCATTGTCACGTACCTGTGGATAAATCCCCTGATCACGCGCGGCATCCAGCAGTCCATAAATCCGCAAGGATGAATTCTGGGACGTATTTTGCCATATCATTTTAATTAGGCGCTTAATATCCTGAGTATTCATAGCGTTATAAAACACCTTGATCATCCAAAAAAAATTATTTCAACAACCCCAATGACACTCTTAAAAACTTGCTTATACTTCGACAAAAGGGGAACCGGAAACCGCCGCCGATTTGAACGCTATTGCCTGCGGCGTTGGAGGCCCTTCGGGTGGCTCTGGAACACTCGTTTCACCTGTTGGAGCAGATGTGTCAGGTTCAT
>JAGGWR010000126.1 GCA_021163445.1 Candidatus Tharpella aukensis | reverse complement strand
GGCCTTTGTAACGCTTAATCGCCAACTCAACAACTTGGTCAACACATTCGCGAGGATTTGTCTCATCAAGCTGAATGTGCTGAGCCCCTTCGATGTGCGCCCGATAATTGGTTGTAATCAGCGGAGTTCCATAACATTCTGAAACCGGGCCTAAACCCTGTTTGATACACTGAACGTCAACCGCCATGGCATCAACCGCACCGGTTACGAGCACAGCTTCAGTCGACATGAAGTTACCGGCATGGGGAACTCCATGACGCATCAGAACCTCGGCCCCGGAACAACACATCCCGACAAGGTTTAAACCTGCAGCGCCAGCGGCTTTGGCTTTTTCAATCAATTTAGGATCATTAACGGAGTCAATCATGGCTTCGAACATGATCGGCTCGTGACCGTTGATGACAATGTTAACCGATTTCTCATCCAGACAACCCATATCAACTATACCGGCAATCGGCTTCGGAGTCCCAAAAAGAATATCGGAAAGTTCGGTCGCAACCATCGAACCACCCCAACCATCGGAGAGGGCAACGCGCTGAAATTGGCGACTGATATTTACATATTCCTGATCGACGCCGATATGCGTCCGATGCATCATCTCCATGATTTCACGCATCGCACCACGCGGCACAATTCCAAGTTCACGCCAGCGTTCCAAGGTCTTTTCCGGAACCCGTTTCATAAAAGGAATCTCACCTTCAACCTGGGTGTAGGTCTTTTCAAGCTCTTCAGCCAGCTCAACCCCTAACTCCAGAATCTCACGATCTTTGACTTCACCGTCAACTTCAACCGTAAGCGGAATATCGAGATAACCACAAACTTCTTTAAGTTTCACTTCATCTTTGATCCGGAAACCATCAATCTTGCCATGGACGACTTCCTTGAAACAATCAAGCATACCCATGCCGTGATCGGTATGAGCGGCGGCACCGGCGACAACCATGCGGGCGAAGTTACGTGCGCCGATAGTATCAATAGTCGCACCACAGACGCCAACCTTGGCATAAGGATCTTTCGGGCTTAAACGACAGGGACCCATGGAACAATTTTTACAACATGCGGAAACCGCCCCGATGGGACAAGCTGCCATATCATTAGCTCTATGAAATGCGAACTGAACGCCGTCTTTAGTGGCTTTCTCGATCATCTGTACTGTACTGGCACAGATTGATGCTTCCTGAGCATTTAACTCTTTTTTCGCCATTGGTTACTACCTCCTTGATAGTGTTTTTAAGTGGCATTATAAAAGATCGTTCGGCGTTCACCGCCAAAACGAAACTGAATACTTGCGGGCAGGTATATGCAATCAGTATACCGCCCAGACATGGTCAGTAAAGAAAAAACCAATCTTCGCCCCATTAATAATACCGAAAAATGTTCTTTTCCCCAGCTCATCATTATTTTTTTTAAAATAAAGCTTGGAATTTTATGTATATGCCTGCGCTTTTTTCTAAATTAATAAGTCGATCCGAGAAAAAATTCTATCCGCAAACAGCCACATGACTATAAGTTTCTCACCTGTCAATTATCATTATTAAGTGACCAAAAATCTTTCAGCAACAAAATACAGCGAATATTTTTCGCACTGCCGCAAAAATTTCGCGAATTTATAGTTCAAGAAACAATTGCAAGTCTCCATAATTACCATTTGACTAATCTAAAAATATTAACTACTTTAACCCATTATAAAACAGCACATAAGAAGATAAGACAGGTACACTTACAAAAATCACGAAACCACCAAGGACGAGCAAATTGACACCGACAGCCCCAGCTCCTACAGGCCCACCCTACCAACAGGTCCCTCTCTCCACACTTGCGCCTGAACGTCAAGTCGGCATCAAACTCTTTCTTCGCACCGGCAAGGATCGCTATGTCCTCTTCCTTAATGAACACAGCCTGCTGACAACCACAAAAATCGACCGATTGAAACAAAACAGCGTCAGCCATCTCTATCTCAATACCTGTGATCGACATGGCTACCTGAACTATATCAAGAAAAATCTTACGGCCATACTGTCCAATCCCGCTCTAACGGAAAACGACAAGGCTTCTATCATCTACGAAACCGCCAGCGACATCACTGAAGAACTTTTTCTACACCCCTGCACGGAAAGCATTGACCAGACCCGAAACCTGGTCGATTGCATGATTGACACCATCA
Source organism: Candidatus Tharpella aukensis (assembly GCA_021163445.1). Classification (GTDB taxonomy): domain Bacteria; phylum Desulfobacterota; class Anaeroferrophillalia; order Anaeroferrophillales; family Tharpellaceae; genus Tharpella; species Tharpella aukensis. Next base: position 30,761 of record JAGGWR010000126.1, on the reverse strand, counting down.
CCCAATCCCCCAAAACCAGCAACCTGCTGATGATGATCACCAACCAGGACTATTACACCTACACTCACTCCATAAATGTCGGCATATATGCCATCATGATGACGCTTAAAACCTTACCATCAATAAGTGATGCGGAACTCAAAACCTTAGGCCTGGGTTTTTTTCTGCACGATCTCGGCAAAGCCAGCATCCCCACATCCATCATCAACAAGCAAGGAGCTCTTGATCAAGGTGAATGGGAGCTTATGCAGGAGCACCCGAAGCTGGGAACCGAGCTGGCCTGGGATATGGGGATCAGAAACCCGGCCATTATTGACATCATCCTCAGTCACCATGAACGCTACAGTGGGTCGGGCTACCCAAAAAAACTTTCCCGGGAAAAAATCTCACAGGGCGGAAAAATCTGTGCATTTTGTGATGTCTTCGATGCCCTGACCACTAAACGCTCTTACAAGAAAGCCCTTTCAACCTTTGACGCCCTGAAAATCATCAAAGGTGAAACCCCGGAACATTTTGACCCGGAACTGATAAACCCATTCATTCTCCTGTTCGGCAAACAGTAATCCGTAGGGTAGCAAGAGCAGAAACCTCATTTTTGCTATCCTGCAGAATAGTCTCTGGCCAGTCATTAAGCAGTTCAATTCCACATTTCCAAACTTCCTACCTACTTGACTTGAAGCAATTTTTCCACTATCAGGTGGAGCCATCAGAAAAATATAGTCATAATTGTCGCTTTTCACATTATTCAGCAAATAAGAAATATAGTTTATGAATGATTCCGACAACAATAGCTCCACTCAGCCGATCTTGACTGAAACTATGGCCCAACTCCTTCTCAAGCAGCGACATTGGCGTGAAGCTATTGATATTTACCAAAAACTTGGCCGACAAAACCCGGAAAAGGCCCAAGTTTATGAAAAAGAGATCTCCCAAATCAAGGAATATTTCAAACCTCGACCCAACCCGGCTGCGGCCAAAAAAACAATTCGCACCCAACGCCAGATCAGCCGCCTCAAGAACCTGCTTAAGGTCGTTGAAAAACAGCAACCTAACATTTGCAAGCAGAGGAGTTCATGAAGATTCTGACTATTCACGGCCCCAACCTCAACCTTCTGGGACTGCGTGAACCTGAAATATACGGCTCAAAAAGCCTGGAGACGATCAACCTTGAGATTGTCCGACGCGGACAAGAGTTAGAACTGACAACCGTCTGCCGGCAAAGCAACCATGAAGGCGAGATCATCGACTGGCTGCAAAACGCCGGGAAAGAAGGTTTTTCCGGCATCATTATTAATCCTGCAGCTTTCACCCATACCAGCATCGCGATACGAGATGCGATTGCTGCAATTGGGCTCCCGGTTATAGAGGTTCATCTGAGCAACATTAACGCCCGAGAGGAGTTCCGGCAAAAGTCCCTGACTGCAGCCGTCTGCCGGGGCACTATTAGTGGTTTTGGTACAACCTCCTATCTGGTCGCTCTTGAAACATTTAAACTGCTGCTGAATATTTAAATTAGATGAATACACATTTACAACGACTTGAAAAACTTCGCAATCTGCTGGATGTTGCTAAATGCGACGCCTTTCTCATTAATCATCCGGCCAATCTCAACTATTATACTGGTTACAGCGGCGACAGCGCCTACCTTCTGTTAACCGCAAAGCAAGGCATTTTTTTTACTGATGGACGTTACACGACCCAAGCTGCGGCAGAGATTCCAGCCGCACTTGAGTTGATTCGTATCAGATCTTTAGATGACCTTTGTCAGCAAATAAATGAGAATCATAAAATAGTAAAACTCGGCATTGATGAAATAAATTTAAGCGCCGGCACATGGCTCAAACTGCGCCGCAGCCTGGGCGGTAAAGAACCGGTTGTTGCTGCCTCTATCCTTTCTCAACCACGAAAATATAAAGAAGAGGGGGAGATCACACTCTTACGCAAAGCTGTTGCCATTGCTGAACAAGCTCTACAGATCAGCCTCAAGCAGCTCCGCCCCGGCATCAGCGAACGTGATCTGGCCGCTGAAATGGAGTATCAACTACGCCGGGCCGGCGGTGAAAAAGCGGCATTTCCCTTGATTGTTGCCAGCGGTCCCCGCTCGGCCCTGCCGCACGGGGTTGCTTCAAAACGTATCATCAATCCCGGCGATATTGTCACCATCGATTTTGGCGCCTGTTATCAAGGCTACCACAGCGACCAAACCTGCACATTCTTTCTCGAAGAACCAGACAAAGAAGTTCAACGGGTCTATAATGCCCTTCTCAACGCCCAGAATCAGGGTCTAAAGGCCTTGGAAAAGAGCATAACCGCCCAAGAACTTGATCATCAAGTTCGATCGGTGCTCGCTAAAGCCGAACTTGACCAATGGTTCAACCACGGAACCGGACATGGTGTCGGCCTGGAAATTCATGAAGCTCCTTCGATCTCACAAAACTCACCGGCGGGCAGGCTGGAACCAGGTATGGTTTTTACGATTGAGCCAGGCTGCTATTTCCCCAACCGTTGGGGCATCAGGGTTGAAGATATGGTCTATCTCAGTGATCAGGGAGCCGAAAAACTTACAACCATCGACAAAAGTTTAAACAAGATGATCATCGCTTAAAACTTAAATACTACAAAAAAGGAAAAAACTATGTATTCAACACCTGATTTTCGCCGGGGATTGCGAATTGAGATCAACGATGAACCTTTTATTATAGTTAGCTTTCAACATGTTAAACCGGGCAAAGGTGGTGCCTTTGTCCGAACAAAACTGAAAAACCTGCTCAATGGCAATGTCGTCGACCGCACCTTTCGTTCCAGTGAAAAAGTCGGCAAACCGGACATCGAAGAGAAAGAGATGCAATTTCTCTACACCGACGGCGATTTTCATTTCATGGACAATGACACCTACGAGCAGACCGCTTTGACCGCCGAGATTGTCGGCAAAGCCAAGGATTTCCTTCAGGAGAATAGTGTTGTCACGGTTCTATTTTACAAAGGCCGGGTCATCAATCTGGAACTACCGACATTTGTCAATCTTGAAGTAACCGAAGCTGAACCCGGCCTCAAAGGTGACACCGCCAGCAGCGTCACCAAGCCGGTTACCGTCGAAACCGGAGCCCGCATAAATGTCCCACTTTTCATCAACCCTGGTGACCGCCTAAGAATCGACACGCGCACCGGCGAGTATATGGAACGAGTCAAATCCTGATGGCGTTGCACCCCAAGAGTACTTCCTGCGGGGCGTAAAAAGTTCCGATATCCTGCGATGATATGGTTTCCCAGACACTCGACATACTATATGTATGGTCTCGCGCCTGGAAAACCACATCATCTTGTCTATCGAAATTTTTACTTAGCCATCCCGTATTTTTTACGACGCCATCAATTCTTAATTTTTAACTATTCAGGTTTCGCTTCAAACTGTCTCGGTGTGGGGACAGACCTTTAGTTTGCGCCCTGAGCGATAGCGAGGAAGTACCCTTGGGGTATCCATCGGTTATGGAGAGCGAAGCGATGTTCGCCGCTATATGCTATAGCTTGATAGTACCCACCTGAATAGCTACCTTAACTTTTCATAAAAATATGAGAACTGACATGCAAAAGCCGGAAAAAAATTTCATCCTTACGATTGACGGCCCTTCGGGTGCGGGCAAGAGTACGGTGAGCAAAAAGATTGCCGCCCGGCTTAACCTGAGCTATATCGATACCGGAGCCATGTACCGTTGTGTCGCCTGGGCGGCCCGAGAAGCCGGACTTGATGTAACTTGCGAAAGTTCTCTGCAGACACTTCTGCAAAATCTCAAAATCCGCTTTCAGGCATCTAATGAAAATAATCTTGTCTTTTGCAACGAACATGAGGTGACCAGCGCCATCCGCAGCCCGGAGATTGATGCTCTCGCATCAGCCGTCTCAAGCGTCGCCTGTGTCAGAAAGGCTCTACTTCCACTACAAAGAGCCGCAGCCCAATACAACCCTGCCATTATTGATGGCCGTGATGCTGGCACTGTCATCTTCCCCCATGCAGACCTTAAGATTTATCTTGATGCAGATCTTGCCACCCGGGCCAAACGCCGCTTTGCGGAGCAGAAACTGAATACTGAAAATGCCGAAATTGATCTGAAGAGTGTTACTGAGGCTATCGCCAATCGCGACCAGGCCGATAGTTCCCGCTCTGAGGCGCCCTTACGCAAAGCTGAAGATGCAATTTTTGTCGACACTGCAAATCTTGACATTGAAGGTGTCAGCCAACTTATAATTGATCTTTATAAGGCCCGTTTCAATGGTTAAAAAATTACAGATTGAAATTGCCGCTACTGCCGGATTCTGTTTTGGCGTAAAACGGGCCATAAATCTAGCCAACAAAGCTCCCGACAAATATCCCACCCTTCAGATCCGCACATTTGGGCCTATCATTCACAATCCCCAGGTCGTCAACCAGCTTGCCTCTATCGGCATCAAACAGGTTGATAATATTAACGAATTGGTACAGGGCGTTGTCATCATCAGGTCACATGGCATCACTAAACAACTTGCCCAGGAGCTGGCACAACGGCCAAACCTGACCGTAATTGACGCCACCTGTCCCTATGTCCGGCGAGCTCAGGAAATTGTCGCAAAGATGAGTGACGCCGGCTACCAGGTTCTTATTCTCGGAGAACTTGACCATCCAGAAGTTACCGGCCTGATCAGCTATGGAGAGCCGCAACGAACTTTGGTCATTTCCAAACCAGACGACATTCCAGCCGAGTTTTTCACAAAACCCAACTCTTCCCGCATTGCCCTTTTGGCGCAAACCACCTTGTCACAACAACTCTACAACAAGATTGTTTTATCCCTGCTCACCATTAAAGGTGAGTTACGCTGTTTCAACACTATCTGTACAGCCACCAGCGACCGTCAAAGTGAAGCCCTCGAACTTGCAAAAAGATGCGATTGCATGCTCATTATCGGAGGCCGTAACAGTGCCAACACCAACCGCCTGCATGAACTTTGCACTGAGAGACAACCAGCCTCTTATCATATTGAAACGGCAGAGGATCTAAAAGCCAAATGGTTTATTGGCAAACAAACTATCGGCATCAGTGCCGGGGCCTCAACCCCGAAATGGCTGATCGATGGGGTCTTAAAAAGTCTAGAAAATTTATAGCCGGGCAGTGCTGATCCTGAAAAAAATAATGGCGAATCCGGCACCATACCGAATCCGCCATTACCCGGGAACTTATCCCGGAAGGGGGAGGGGAAGAGAAAAAAATAAACTTAGGCAGTCTGGGCTTTACGCCAACCGGCCTCAGTAAAAGCTTTCATCCGATCAATACTCCAGCTCTTCATGGTCGCGAAATATTTTTTCTTATCAACTTTGGCCAGCGCGATAATCTCCTGGCGCTCACGAATGCTCTCCACCATATCGGTCGGCGACATTCCCTGCCAGGTTGAGTAGCGGCTATCAAAAAGATATTCAGGCGTAACCAGCTCTTTTTCAATACCATGCTTGTCGAGAAGATAGACGGCAAGTTCCATATCATAATCTATCAACCAGCCATTATCTTCAAGCATTGTGGCGGCATCAAATCCCGGTTTATCCTGACACTCGGGACAATAAACTTTATTGATCACTGTAGCCGGCAAAACATTGTCAAGGTTGCTGAATTGAGCACTTTGATGACCACCTGAGCACTGTTGTTTAATCTCTATACACATGATAAATCTCCTCTTTCAAATATGATTTAAATGCCTCATAAAAAACGATTAACTCTATCTTCTTAATCCTATTTAGCAGCTAAAAAGAGCTTTGTCAAGAAAAAGTTTTGTAGCTATTCAGCATGGAGGGCGTTCAGGCGGTTTCTCGGAACGTCTCGTAAAATTTCGTCGTTTTCCCAGCAAATACCCAAAGGGCATAAATTACGCGCCCGAAATTGAAGCTGTTTGAGTGAGGTAGCGAGTTCTTCAATTTCAGCGTAATGAGCGCTGGAAAAACAGAAATTTTACTTAATAAGTGGAGGGACAAGCGCCTTTACGCCCGGTGGTGGTTTCAATCTCAACAGGACACTGAACAGTTACAAATTTTGTAACTGTTATTTAACGATGGCTATTGATCGCGTCTCGCAACTCTAAGGCCGCCTGCCGGGCCGCCTCGGCAAAACCTTCACCCGAGTCGGCGTAGATGATACCTCGGGATGAATTAATCACCAATCCGGCCCCATGCCGATCTAATCCAGCCTGCATTACCGCCGCCAAATCGCCCCCTTGCGCCCCAATTCCGGGCACCAGCAAAGGAATATCGCCAACTTTCTCGCGAACTCGGGCAAGCTCAGCCGGACAGGTCGCGCCAACCACCAGCAAAATATTGTGATTTTCATTCCAGGAAACAGCCGCCAATTCAGCCAGCTTGAGATAGAGCGGCTCACCGTCAACCTCAAGCCCCTGTAGATCACTGCCCCCAGGATTTGAGGTGCGACAGAGGATAACCACCCCCTTTTCCCGGTATTTGAGAAAAGGTTCTAGTGAATCACCACCAAGATAAGGATTGACAGTAACCGCGTCGGCCTGATATCGTACAAAGGATTCAATGGCATATTTTTCCGCCGTACTCCCGATATCGCCCCGCTTGGCATCTAAAATCACCGGGATATCAGGATATTTCTCATGAATGTAGTTGATTGTTGACAAAAGTTCCATCTCGGCCCCAACTGCGGCATAGTGGGCAATTTGAGGTTTATAAGCACAGACAAGATCAGCCGTCGCATCAATCAAGGCTCGATTAAAAGCCAGAAAAGGTTGCGACTGCGCCCGACATGACTCCGGCAGACGCGCCAACGATGGATCCAGGCCAACACAGAGCAATGAGCTGTTTTTTTTCTGGATATGTTCCAACTTTTTTATAAAATTCATTTAACAATCTCCTTAAAGCATCAATTTAAATAATGTGTAGCAAAACCAACTCTATCACCATAAACAAAAACTTTCAATGGCTCATCGTCATCCTGATCCTGCTGACTCTTTGCAGTTGCAGCAGCCACGGCCAGGCAATCAAGATGGAGACTACGGCTTATTGCGGTTGCGGCCAATGTTGCGGCTGGGAGCGAGGGAGTTGGAAATTTCTCAAACTTGACTTTTGGAACCGTTATATTACAAGTGGAAAAAGCCGTGGCCAAAAATACAGCGGATTAACCGCCAACGGCTCGGTTCCCAAAGAACCCAGACCCGGACTTTTAAGCCGCCCCTGGTGCATCTTGTTCCCCTGGCTCTGGGCCGCCCAAGACGGAACCCTAGCGGCAGATACCCGCTACCACCCTTTTGGCACCCGTTTCTACATCCCCGGTTATGGTTATGGCGTAGTTGAAGATCGAGGTTCAGCTATCAAAGGAAAAAAAAGGCTCGATCTTTTTTTCGACTCTCATAACCGAGCCTTGGAATGGGGCAGAAAAAAAATTGATATTTATAGAGTAGATTAGGAGGTAAAAAATCATGAAAGAAATACTGTTAATGTTAGGCATCGTCGCTGCCTGGTATCTTCTCCAGGCTCACATTTTACCCAGAATGGGCATCTCGACTTGAATGAAACCCGCCTGCCAGGTGGCCGGCCCCAAAAAAACAGATAAACTGAACCCAAACAGCAGCAAAAAAACAAACTCACCGAAAACTAAGAAAAACTAAGGGAAACTAACTGATGACTCACTTAGACACCGGCAATTATGCCGCCAAACACAGCGACCCAACGATCCCTGAAGAGCTAAAACAGAAAGTGCTTAAAGTTGCGGAAAACAGACGTTTAAGCTGCACCAAGGCTCATCAATTGGCCCTGGAAACAAGTTGTTCTCCGGCTGAGGTTGGCCGCGCTGCCGACCTTCTGGAAATCCGCCTGAGTGGATGCCAGCTTGGACTTTTTGGTCAAAGCCGTGAAAAAAATATTACGGAAGCCAAATACCCCCCCAGCCAGGAACTCCAGGAGGCTTTGACAAGCGCCCTTAAAGATCAAAGTCTACCATGCCTTGAAGCCTGGCGGATAGCCGACCGTTTCAAGCTCAAAAAAACCGAGATCACGACCGCCTGTGAAACCCTCAAGATCAAGATTTCACCCTGCCAGTTGGGCGCTTTCTAACTAGTGCACGACCGAAAACCGCCAATTTCCTCGATTGCTACGTTAGGCTCAAATTTTAATCCTCGGAATACCTAATGTATGCCTGTGGTTAAAATCCTCGCCTGCCTTGCACTCAAGAAAATTGCCAGGTTTTCGGTCAGGCACTAACTAGTTAAAAGGGTAGTTCGCGCAAGGCTATAAGTTGCTCTTTTTTCACCTCGTCAACAATCCAGGCACAAGCCGCAAAGGCATCGCTGCGGGTTGCGGCGGAACAAATAACCAACAAAATGTCACCCTCTCGTTCAACAGTTCCCAGGCGATGCAGAATAAAAATGCGGTGCAGAGAAAAATTCCAGGCCGCATCAACCCCAATCGTGCGTAATCCCTCACAAACATCACTAACCAGAGCATCAAGGCTGACCACACGAAAATCAGGGAGCTCCTTACCCGGATATTTAACCCGCCCATGGTGCATAACTATGGTGCCGGTAGCATCGCTCTCCTTTGCAATAAATTGAGCATAGAGCTCGGCCACCAAAAAAGGTTCCGTGGCTACCGCCACCTCAATCTCGACTTCTTTACTCACCTCTCCCATTACAACTCCTCCAAAATCATCTCAACCGGGGTCTTGTACATCTTCCGGTTATTACACTCTTTACAACAGACAACCACATTACCTTTAACACTGCGCCCCCCTCGGGAAACAGGAACAATATGATCCATGGTCAACTCTTGAACTGAAAACCGTCTTCCACAATAGTGACAAACACCTTTTTGCAATAGTCGCTGCCAATACTGACTGCTCCGCAGTTGACGCGCTTTTTCACGCTCCCGTTTGATATGTCGGTCATCCTTTTCAATCTCAATCCAGTCACTCATCACCTTTTACCACACTTCGGCCCAGTCCATTTAGAGGCAAAACGCTCCAACTCTTCCGGCGTATCAATTCCAGACCAGGGCGAGTCACATTGCAAAATCTCAATCGGATAACCATTCTCAAGCCAGTTTAACTGCTCCAGAGTTTCGACTGCGGCTAAAACTCCAGGCTTTTGACAGTTGAGATTACGCAAAAAACTACCACTGTAACCATAAATACCAAGATGCTGCAAGAATCCGAAATGCCCCTCTTGCAAAGCTCGGACTCCAGCTTCCAAATCCTGATAACAAGGAATCGGAGAACGTGAAAAATAGAGAGCTTTTCCCGTAAGACCAACAACTACTTTTACAACATGAGGTGACAAGTAGTCGTCATAATTTCGCAAAGAAGCAGCGGCTGAAACTATAAGATCAGGATTATCCCTCTCCACCAATAAATTAATGACCCGGTCGATTAATTGTGGATCAATTCCCGGTTCATCGCCCTGAACATTGACAAACCATTTCACCTCAGGATTACGTAAAGCTATTTCGGCCAGCCTCTCGGTTCCGCTCTTATGGTGGGCGGCAGTCATCTCAACCCTGCCGCCTAAGTCCTGCACAACCTCGGCAATCCGCTGATCATCGGTGGCCACCACCACTTCTTGAGCATAAGCAGACGCACGACAGGCCTCTAAAACCCAGGCAACCATCGGACGGCCATGTAATCTGGCCAAAGGTTTGCCGGGAAAACGTCGGGCCTGGTACCGGGCCGGGATAACTATCCATGATTCACTACTCACTATTTTAACAACCTCGTTCTCAAAAATTATTTTGCTACTAATCTACTCTACACAGAAAAAAATAAAAAACAACCCGAAAATAAAAAAAAACTTGACAAGCATTTGTGTTTTCACTACCTATACTCGCAAATTATTACTCAGGAGGAAGGACATGGCCAATTCAGTGCTCAAAAACATCAACTATCAAGTTGGAAAACTGTGCCGTTTAGGAAGCCGTAAAACAAAACTTATGGCGATCAGCAATCGACGTAAGCAACAGCTTCGCCACCTCGGAGAAAGAGTTTATATTTTTAAGGCCTTGCAACAAGATGAGGATATCTGGGAAAAAGATGAAATCTCCCAACTCCTGCTTACGATCGCTGATCTTGATCAGGAACAGGAGATGATCATTGATGAGATTAACGAGATAAAAGCCGAGAACCCACCGGAAGATATCAGTAGCGACAGTCAAGAAAAGTCCGAAATCCCGGCTTCTGAAAAAGCTCCGGCTGCAACTACTCCTGAAGTTAAGGTTAAAACCCCTGAACCCAAGAAAGCTCCTGAAGTTAAAAAAGAAGTTAAAAAGGTTGCAGCAACTGTCGCCGCCCCGGCAAAAACTGAGGAAAAACCCAAACCCAAAACTCCACGCCGGAGGGCAACAACTAAAAAAGTCGCCCCTAAAAAACCAGCCCCGGCCAAAAGTGACGCTGACAAGTAGAAAAAAGATTATCAATCAGGCCGAATTCAGCTATTGTTACACCCATTAGCTGACTATTTTTTATGGTCGGCAAAAAGAGCCTCCAGAACTCCAAAAGCCCAACATTTAACCTTTGTAAATGTTGGGCTTTTTTTAATGATTTACAGCTTCAGCAACAACAACAAATAACCTCTAATCGAAGCGATTTTTATTGATTCATTTGTGCTCTTGTGTTAAAGGAGCACAACTTTGGAAAAAATCAGCTTTTTCAGGACTTTATTAAAGTTTTTTCATAATTGAAAAGTACTGAAAGGTTACTATTCAATGCGCAAAAACAGAACCGTCTCACCTGAATTTTTAAGGAAGAAATTAAAATGTCTAAGGGAAAAATATCCGTACGCCGTGAACTGCGTGAACCAGATGCCTTTATCAAAACCACCTACACGGCTCTTGACTATATTAAAAAACATCTGAAACTTATTTCAATTGCTGCAGTAATCCTAGTAGCTGTCGCCGCCACAGCTACGGGAGCATACTGGTATACCAGCGACCGCAACCAATCGGCCCAGCAATTATTAAATCAAGTTTTGATCACTTTGGCCAATCAGCCAACCGAAACAGAAATTGGCAACAGCCAGCAACTGGAGACCATTCTCTCATCATACAAAAACACAGTTGCCCAACCCGTTGCCGGCTATTTGAGTGCCAACCGGAAGTATCGGGCCGGCGACCTCAGCGGCGCAACGGAAATTTACCAAAACAACAGTAAAGTTGCAGACCGTCACCTTAGAGATCTTGAACGCCTGGGCTTGGCAGTTATTCATTTTCAGCAAAAAGAGTATACCGAGGCTATCTCAATACTTGAACGGATGCAGACCGAACAAAGCTTTATCAACGAAGATCTCTACCTTCTTTTGGGCCTCAGTTACGAGAAAAACAGACAACCGGAAAAAGCTGTTGCGACCTACGAAAACATGATTCAACTACTGCAAAACTCTTTTTTCAAACCTTGGGCTCAAGAGCGCCTGCTTAGTTTAAAGAACGCTGCAAACTCTTAAATAGTGCGCGACCGAAAAAGCACTCTCTCACCTCTTTAAACTACAGCCCTCAAATAAGCTTTCAAAGCAGGTTCGAGGGCTTAATTTTTTTATTGATATGCAACCAATTATCAGAAAATCAGCAAGTTCCCATTGCGGTCACATGGTGAAATTCGGAATAACTTACACTATTCTCTTTTGCCTTATCTGCACATGGGGATGCTCTCACGCGCCGCCGCCCGAAAAGCGCGAACTCTCTAATAAATTCTATAATAATTTGCTGGCGGCGTTCTCGGGCAGAGACTACGCTCTGGTCAAAACCGGTTTGCAAAAAATTAATGAAGCCGGAATTGAGGACAAGCGTACTCTATACCTTCAAGCACTGGTCGCTTTAATTGAACAGAGACCGGAAGATGCAATCACAGACCTCAAGGCATCCCTGACCTTCGACCCCGACTATGGCGAAGCCCATAACACCTTGGGTAGTATCTATATGCAGCAAAAACGTTTAGCTGAGGCCGAAACAGAGTTCATAGAGGCCAGTAACAACGAGCTCTATCCAACTCCGGAAAAGGCCTATTTTAACCTTGGCAAACTCTACCAGCTACAAAATAAAAATGAACAGGCACAAACATGCTACCTTAAGGCAACAAGGCTCGAACCGGACTATTTCCCTCCACGTTACGAGCTCAGTTTACTCTATTTAAGCCTGAAAAAATTTGATTTGGCCGCCCAGGAAGCAGAAATAGCCTGCCATTTATCCCCTGAACATCCCGGCGCCTGGCTCCACCTTGGGGAAGTCGAAAAAGCCCGACACAACAATTCTGCGGCAATAATAGCTTTTAGACAAGTGCTGGAACTACAATCTGTCGGTAATTTTGCGGATCGCGCCACTACAGAGTTAAAAATTCTTACCGAAAACCGTTATTAATTAACAAAACAATATTTGATTGAAGGTGTTTTACAAAGATGAATCAAGAAAGCGAAAACAGTTTGCGCCAACAGCGCATAACTAAACTTGAACAACTTAAGGAGTTGGGGGTCAACCCTTTCGCCAACAATTTCACGCCATCAACTACGGCGGCGGCCGTGCTCAAAGAGTATAGCGAACAAGAACCCGAAACTCTCGCAGAGAGTGCTCCGCCGGCGACCGTTGCCGGACGCATTGTCTCTTTGCGACATTTTGGCAAAGCCGCCTTTGCTCACATTCAAGATCGCAGCGGTAAAATTCAGGCCTATATCCGCAAGAATCTGATCGGGGAAGAAAATTTTAAAATTTTCAAACTTGTTGACATCGGCGATACGATTGGAATCTGCGGCACTATGTTCAAAACGCGTACCGGTGAACTCACAATTCAGGCGACCAGCATCCAGATGCTGACCAAATCACTACGTCCCTTACCAGAAAAATGGCACGGCTTAAAAGATATCGAAACCCGCTACCGCCAGCGCTATGTCGACCTGATCGTCAATCAGGAGGTCAGGGAGACATTTGTCAAAAGAACCAGGATTATCGATATTATCAGAGATTTCTTTAAAGAAAAAGATTTTCTTGAAGTTGAAACACCGATGATGCAAGCGGTTGCCGGCGGCGCAACCGCCCGCCCTTTTACCACCCACCACAATGCTTTAAACCTTGATTTAAATCTTCGTATTGCGCCTGAATTATATCTCAAGCGACTGGTAGTCGGTGGTTTTGAAAGGGTTTTCGAAATTAACCGCAACTTTCGCAATGAAGGTATTTCGATAAAACATAACCCGGAATTCACGATGATTGAATTCTACCAGGCCTATGCCACCTATCTTGACCTAATGAGCATAACCGAAGAACTTTTTGTCCTTATTTGTCGCAGCCTGAACAACAGCGACTCTCTCGTTTATCAAGGCCAGGAGATAAACTTCACCCCGCCGTGGGATCATTTAACGGTCATTGAATCTATTGAAAAATATGCCGGAATTGATGCTTCACGGCTCCAAACGCGAGAGACCGTACTCGAAGTTATCGATGAAATCGGACTTGAAATAGCCCCCCAGGAAAGAGAATGTTACGGTAAATGTCTGATGAAACTGTTCGACGAAAAGGTTGAGGCGCAACTTATCCAGCCGACCTTTATTACCGATTATCCGGTTGCCATCTCCCCTCTTTCGCGCAGAAATGACACCAACCCGGAAGTAACTGATCGCTTTGAACTTTTCATCGCCGGTCGCGAAATGGCTAATGCTTTTTCCGAGCTTAACGATCCACTGGATCAAAGAGAGCGCTTCGATCAACAGCTTAAAGAGAAAGCCGCAGGCGATCAGGAGGCCCACCAGTTTGATGCCGACTATCTGCGTGCTCTCGAATACGGCCTCCCGCCAACCGCCGGTGAAGGTATCGGTATCGACCGCTTGGTCATGCTCTTTACTGATGCCGCTTCAATCCGCGACGTCATCCTCTTTCCGCTTCTCAAACCGGAACAGTAAAGGCTATCACTTTGCGGTTTGAACTATTTATTGCACTACGTCACCTGCTGGGACGGCGTAAACAGGTTTTCATATCTTTGATCTCCATGATCTCTATCATGGGAATTGCCCTTGGAGTTATGGCTCTGGTCGTAGTCATTGCGGTAATGAGCGGTTTTGAAAAAGAGTTGAAGAAAAAGATTCTCGGCAATACGGCCCACATCATGGTCATGAAATATGGTGGCGGTATCAGCAACTATCAGGAGCTGACTGCAACCATCGGCGAAATTGATGAAGTTATAGAAGCAGCACCCTTTATCCTTAATCAGGCGATGCTGACACGCGGACGCCAGGTCAATGGCGCCGGTATTCGCGGGATTGATCAAAATCACGACCCTTTACGTAAAAAACTTGAAGGAATGCTGGTTGACGGACACTTTTTCTCGGCTCGTGATGAAAAACAGAACTTAGCTCCGGAGATTATCCTAGGCAGTGAACTGGCCAAAAACCTTGGCGTCAAACCGGGCTCAAATTTACGCTTAGTCGCCCCCAGCGGTACGCCAACACCATTAGGTCTGGTGCCCAGAATGCAACGTTTTACGGTTGTCGGCACCTATACCTCGGGAATGTATCAATATGACTCGGCTCTGGCCTATACGACTCTGGCAGCCGCGCAAAGATTTTTCGCCCTGCCCGGTCAAGTCTCCGGTATCGCCGTCGAAATCGAGAAACTCTATGAGTCTGGAGCCGTCGCCGAAAAAATTCGGCAAAAATTACCCTATCCCTACTGGGCTCGCGACTGGATCAGCATGAACCGCAACCTTTTTTCCGCCCTTAAACTTGAACGAATCACCATGTTTATCATCTTGGCACTAATTATTATGGTAGCTGCTTTTAATATCATCTCAACCCTGATCATGGTGGTCATGGAAAAACATAAGGAAATCGCCATACTTAAGACTATGGGTCTCTCGGCCCTGCGCGTAATGCGAGTCTTTATCTGGGAGGGTATGATTATCGGTTTTACCGGAACCTTCCTGGGTCTGCTCGGTTCTCTGATCCTCTGTGAAATCCTTAAACGATATGACTTTATCACCCTACCGGGTGATGTCTACTACTTTGAAACCTCCCTGCCGGTAGACCTGCAAATGTTCCATCTGATTGCAACCGCAAGTTTATCTCTGGCCCTCTCCTTTGTCGCAACCCTCTATCCATCTTATCGCGCTTCTCGCCTGCTCCCGGCTGAAGCATTGCGCTACGAATAGGAAACCGGAATGCTTAAAGGTTATAGTGGGAAGCAATCATGATTAAGGTGGAAGCCCTGAAAAAGAGTTTTTTTCTCGACAAACGAGAGATTTCTGTTTTAAAAGGGATTGATTTTTTAATTGAAGCCGGGGAACGAATCGCTATCTGTGGAGAATCGGGTACCGGGAAAAGCACATTATTGCAGATTATTGGTTCACTTGACAAACCAACCAGCGGCCGCATCAGTTTCTCCGGCGTGGATATCTTTTCCCGCTCCGAAAAAGAGCTTGCGAAATGGCGCAACTTAAGCCTAGGCTTTGTCTTTCAGTTCCATCACCTACTTCCGGAATTCAGTGCTCTGGAAAACGTCATGACCCCGGCTCTGATCAACTATATGTCGATCTCCGAAGCCAAAAAAATGGCCACCCGGCTCCTGGAAAAAGTTGGGCTTGCAGAACGTCTGAAGCACAAACCCGGAGAACTTTCCGGAGGAGAACAACAGCGGGTGGCCTTGGCCCGAGCCTTGATCATGCGGCCTAAAGCGGTTCTGGCTGATGAACCAACCGGCAATCTTGACGCCGGAACCAGCGATGAAATTGTCAACCTGCTGATGGAGTGCAACCAGGAAGACAACACCACGTTGTTGCTAGTGACCCACAGTCAACGCCTGGCGGCCCAGATGGATCGCACTATCTTCATCGAAAACGGATTGATTACAGAAGCCTAAATTTTAACTTTTTCAGTAAATAGTGCTGGACCGAAAACCTGACAATTTTCTTGAGTGCAAGACAGGTTAAGATTTTAACCACAGGTATACACTAAGTATTCCGAGGATTAAAATTTGAGCCTAACGCAGCAATCGGGGAAATTGGCGGATTTTGGTCAGGCACTAAATAATACATTTTAACATAAATGATATACACCCCTAATTATCAACAAAAAATTTGCCGCCTCTTGCTGACAAGCTTACTCCTGTGGACTCTGTCGGCTCTTCTCTTCTTTTGCAGCCCGGAGCTAACCTGGGCCGAAGAGGAAAGCTTCGAGGGAAAAACAGTTATCGAGATTGTTGTTCTTGGCAACCAGAAGGTTACTAAAGATACGATCACCGACAAGATGAAAACCAAAGTCGGCGAAACGCTTTCAACAACCACTCTGGACCAGGATCTCAAGGCTCTTTTCAGCTTAGGCTTTTTCGATAACTTGATGATCAACCTGGCCGCAGTCAGAGATGGGATTGAAGTCGCGATCATTGTTGTTGAAAAACCAACTATCAGTGCAATCGTTATCAAAGGTAATAAAAAGGTAAAACGCAAAGACTTACTAAAAGAGATCACGTTACATACATTTAATATTCTCAATGAAGAACGCCTCCAGGAGAGCCTTGAAAAAATGAAGTCTTTCTATCAAGAGGAGGGCTTCTATTCGGTTCGGATTAAGACTAAAACGGTAAGAGCGGGCAAGAGCCGCATCCAGGTCATTTTCATCGTCGATGAAGGGCCGAAATGTTACGTCAAAAAGATTAATTTTCATGGCAATGAGAACTTTAGATCGTGGACTTTACGACGTAAACTACAGACCAAAACCTATAGTTTTTTCCTAAGCTGGATCACTGACGCCGGGATTCTAAAAAAAGACCAACTCAGTAACGATGCCAAACTGCTCAAATCATTCTATCTAAGTGAAGGCTATGTTCAGGTTCGAATCAGCAAAGCCAAAATCACCCTTGACGACAACCGCAAATGGATCTACCTTGATTACGATATCGAAGAGGGCGAAGTCTTCACGATGGGAGAAGTTGAAGTCGTTGACCCTGAAAGCAAACCCGAGATGACCGACAACCTGCTCAGAGTTCTCCAGGGAAAACCCGGCGAAACCTTCAGCAATCTCAAACTGCAAAATGACATTGAAACCCTCTCCAATTTTTACGCCGACCGCGGTCATGCCTATGTTGACATTGATCCACGCACCAAGATAGACCCAAAAAAACGGACAATTGATGTCTCTTACCATATCAACCGAGGCACCAAGTTTCTCTTCGGCCGCATCAATATCGCCGGCAACACCAAAACCAGGGATAAGGTCATTCGCCGTGAACTCAGGTTCTCCGAAGGTGATCTTTTCAGCGGATCAGCCCTTAAACGAAGCCGAGAGCGGCTCAACAACACCCAGTTCTTTTCAGAAGCTGATATCCAGACCATCCAGAACGACGATGAAACCATTGATGTTAACGTAAAAGTCGTTGAAGGATCGACCGGAGCCTTCAGTGTCGGGCTCGGTTACAGCACGGTCGACAGTATTATCGGGGTGGCCAATATCTCGCAGACTAACTGGCTCGGTAAAGGTCTTGATGCGACCTTCAACGTTGAACTTTCCGGGGCGCGACAGTTCTACAATATCGGCTTGACCGACCCCTATTTTCTTGACATGGACATGAGTGCCGGTCTCAATATTTATAATGAAGAGTATGAATATGATGCCTATGACACCGTCCAGCAGGGATTTCGGGTCAGCGTCGGCAAACCGATCGATGAATATACCAGTTGGTCGGCCGGTTACCGCTGGGAAAAAGTCAAGATTGACAATATCAGCCCGAGCGCGTCCGACTATATCCTAGACGAATATGGAACTTCAACCACCAGCCAGGTCTATTTTTCTATAACCCGGGACAAGCGTGACAACTATCTTTTCCCAACCCGGGGGTATAAACTCAAGGGAACCGTGGTTTTTGCTGGCGGTCCTTTAGGCTTTGACAACGATTTTTACAAAGCCATCCTTGAAGGTCACAAGTTCTATCCTTTCAAGTGGGAGAGCGCCTTTCATCTCTGGGGACGTGTGAGTTACGCCGATGGTTACGGTGGTCAGAATCTGCCACTCTATGAACGCTTCTACGTCGGCGGACTAAAAACCGTGCGCGGTTTTGATTTTGGCGAAGCCGGACCGGAAGATGAGAACGGCGATGTCATCGGCGGCACCAAGGAGCTGATCTTAAGTGCCGAGTGGATCTTTTCGCTGATTGATAATATGGGTCTTAAAGGGGTTATCTTCTATGACGCAGGTAAAGCCTTTAATGATGATGAGAATTTGAGTTTTGACCTGCGCCACAGCGTCGGTTTTGGAGTCCGCTGGAAATCGCCGATGGGTCCCTTGCGGATTGAGTGGGGCTTTAACCTGAGTCCGGAAGATGATGAAGAAGATAATGTCTGGGATTTTTCAGTCGGCACTTTCTTTTAAAGCTGAATAGTTAAAAAAGAAGTAACTATTCGGCGTAAGTAGAAAAGCATCTATTATTGATGGATTTCAGTAAATTCTGGGGACATAATCTGATTCTCCGAAGGAAATCGGGATTGTGTACCCTGAATTTACGGGTTAGCTGAATAGTTACAAAAAGAATTGAACTATTATCTGCCAACCATAAATTTTAACTTAAGGAGTAAAAAATGAAAAAGTATCTAGTATTTACTGTCATCGCAATGGGCATGTTGATTATGAGCCTTACCTCTGCACAGGCAGCAGAGCAAGGGTTTAAGTTTGGCTACATTGACCTGCAAAAAGTCATGGCACTTTCTGCCCAGGGTGAAATCGCCAAAGGTAAAATGCAAGCCAAACAGGAAGAGCTACGGACTGAACTGCAGAAAAAACAGGCTGAAGTTTCAACTCTTAAAGAAGAGCTTGAACGCCAGGGAATGATGTTAAGCCCTGAAAAACGCAAAGAAAAAGAGAGCACTTATCAAAAAATGGTACGCGATTTCAAACTCTTTGTTTCTGATTCCGAAAAAGATATGAAGAGTCTTGAAGGTGAATTCCTCAAAAAAATGCTAAAAGAACTGGAAGTTGTAACCGATGAATTCGCTAAAGCAGGAAATTATCAGCTCCTCCTGGAAAAACGAGGCGGTATCATCTATGCGGCCGAAGCTAATGATGTTACCGATGCGCTGATCAAAGCTTATGATAAGTGGGTCGAAAACAACCAGAAAACAAAAAAATAATCAGGCCTGTAAAATGACATCTCCACGATTGGATATCCAGCAGATCATGCGCTATCTACCGCATCGCTACCCTTTTCTCCTGGTTGATAAAATCATTGAAATAACTCCGGGCAGCAGCATTGTTGGATGTAAAAATGTAACCATTAACGAACCTTTTTTTGCTGGTCATTTCCCCTCGTTTCCAGTCATGCCCGGGGTTTTAATTATCGAAGCCCTGGCCCAGACCGGTGGTATTTATGCCCTGGAATCGTTAAATCTTAAAGTGGCTGAAGATCCGGATGTCAAAGTATTTTTCATGAGTATCGACAAAGCCCGTTTCCGAAAACCGGTACAACCGGGTGATACTTTAATTATGACCATGAAACTGATCAACCAACGCCGCAATATCTGGAAATTCGCGGGCCGGGCTGAGGTCGATGGAACTCTGGTTTGTGAAGCAGAAATGATGGCCAGTGTAGGAAACTAAAATGTCAACAATTCATTCAACCGCCATACTTTCGGATCAGGCTCGCATCGCTGATGATGCAACTATCGGAGCCTATGCCGTTATTGAGGGAGATGTTCGGATTGGCAGCGGCACGATTATTGACCATCATGCCACAATCAAAGGCAAAACCACTATCGGTGCATCTTGCCGCATCTACCCTTACGCCCTGGTCGGCACGGATCCGCAGGATCTCAAACACCAGGAAGGCCGGTCGGAGCTTATCATCGGTGACCAAACCATAGTTCGGGAGTATGCGACCATCAGTCGGGGAACTGCGCACGGCGGTGGTTGTACGAGCATCGGCTCACACAACTTTATTATGGCCTACTCCCATATAGCTCACGACTGTCGATTTGGCGACCATATCATTCTCTCCAACGGAGCCACATTTGGTGGTCACAGCGAGGTTGGAGATCACGCGATTATCGGTGGATTGAGTGCCATTCATCAATTTTGTCGGATCGGAGCTTACTCCTTTATCGGCGGCGCATCCGGAGTGTCGCAGGATATTCCGCCTTATGTTCTGGCCAATGGCAACCATACAAAACTCTACGGGCTTAACAATGAGGGTTTAAAGCGACATAAATTCAGCAAAGAGACTATAAAAACCATTAACCAAGCCTTTCGTATTATTTTTCGCACAACTGGACTTTCGCTGGTAAAAGCCATTGAGAGGGTTGAAAATGAAGTCGAAAACATTCCTGAGGTCGTACATTTGATCAATTTTATCAAAGAATCTAAACGGGGCGTATGTCGAAGAAAATAGAAGAGTCAAAAATTATCAAGGCAGGAGTAATCGGCGTCGGTCACCTTGGAGCCTTTCATGCTGAAAAATATGCCAAGCTTGACCTTGTCGAACTAGTTGGAGTCTATGACCTTGACCTCAACCGAGCCCGAGAAATTGCCGAAAAACTCTCAGTTCCGGCCTTTGATGATATTGATAAGTTGTTTTCACTGTGCCATGTGGTCTCCATTGCAGCACCAACTTCGGCCCATTTTAAGCTGGCCCAAAAGGCTCTGCTTCAAGGCCTTGATATCCTGGTTGAAAAACCGATTACGACGACCGAAGCCGAAGCCGAAATTCTGATTAAACTGGCTCAGGAACACAAATCTATTCTGCAGGTCGGACTCTTGGAGCGTTATAATCCGGCATTCACTAAAACCCGCGACCTGCTGGTTAGCCCGCGTTTTATAGAAGTCCACAGACTCTCCCCTTTCAGTTTTCGCAGTGTCGACATTGATGTCATTCTTGACTTGATGATTCACGACCTTGACCTGGTACATGAGATAACTAAAAGTCCAATCATCAGCATTGACGCCGTGGGGGTTCCGGTAATCTCCAAGAAAACCGACATTGCCAACGTACGCATCCATTTTGCAAGCGGCACAGTCGCCAACCTGACCGCAAGCCGGGTATCCTTAAACCCGGAACGAAGAATCCGAATTTTTCAACCTGACAGCTATTTTTCTCTCGACTTCGGAAATTTTACTGCCACTGTTTGTACACGCAAGGAGGGCACCTATATTGAACCACTGCCCAAGATCACAACCAAAGAGCTGACCTTTCCGAAAAGCGACAACCTGTTGCTTGAAATAGAGGACTTTATCGATGCCGTTCGCCATCGCCGTAAACCGATCATCAGCGGCGATGAAGGTCTTTTAGCTCTATCAACCGCGACTCGTATTAAAGAGAAAATCGAAGAGCAACAACATACCTGGATTGATTTCTAAAGTTACAAAAATTGAATTTTAACTTTGAATTCTAAAAATCACATAGTTATTGTCGCCGGTGAAGATTCCGGTGACTTCCACGGTGCCAACCTGGCTGTAGCCCTACGCCAACAATTACCACAGATCAGACTTTCCGGTATTGGTGGGCAGAAGATGGAAGAAAACGAGGTTGAGTTAATTTTCCCTTCGGCCCGTTTGGCCGTAGTCGGCATCACCGAGGTTATCGGCTGTTTGCCCGATATTTTAGCTGGCTGTAGAGCCATCCGCAAACATCTTCGGGAAACTAAACCCGACCTCCTGGTTCTAATCGATTTTCCCGATTTCAATCTCCATCTGGTCGCTCCTTATGCCCTTAAGCTCAAAATCCCAATTGTCTACTACATCAGCCCCCAAGTCTGGGCCTGGCGCCAGGGACGAGTTAAAAGTATCAATAAACTTGTCGAAAAGATCCTGGTTATCCTCCCCTTTGAAGAGGAATTTTATCGCCGCCGGGGAGTTGCGGTTGAATATGTTGGTCATCCGCTCTTGGATGAGTTTAAATCATTTCACTGCAAACCCCGCAGTGAAAGACCATATATTGCCCTGATCCCCGGCAGCCGCAGGGGTGAAATTAAGCGCCTCTTACCGCTTATGCTGACAGCAGTCCAACTCTACTCAAGAGAAAAACCAAACACCCGTTTCCTGATTCCGGTGGCCCCATCAATTGATATCGAATTCATAAAAGAGATGATACCAACCTGTTTAACCGACAAGATCACCCTGCTCCGACAACCTCTTTCGCAGGCTCTGCAAAAGGTCTCTTTTGCACTTGTTACATCAGGAACGGCAACCCTGGAAACAGCCCTGGCCGAAGTCCCGATGGTAGTCATCTATAAAGTCAATCAACTCTCCTATCAACTCGGAAAAAGATTAATCTCAGTCCCCTACATCAGCCTTGTCAACCTGATTGCTGAAAAAGAGATTGTCCCTGAACTGATCCAGGATAATGCTCTCCCGGAAAAGATCGCAGCCAAAATCAGAAGCCTCTTTGACAACCCTGAAAATTACCATAAGATCTGTTGTGAGCTCAAAACTCTTAAAAAAAAGCTAGGCAAAGCAGGAGCCCCTCAACGGGCTGCGGATGCCATTATAGCCGTATTGAAAGAGAACGGTTAAGTTGTCCACTATAAAGTCAAAACAAATAGTGTGAAAGCCGCTTTGCAACACCCCCCTATCAAACTTTGAGAATAACCAATACCTGAGTATTCTTTTCTTAAAACCCCATATTTGCTTTTTCTGCCCATATATGTTAAGCTCCTTATTAGGAAAGTGGAGTTACTGCGTTGAATCATGGTATTGAAGATTAAGGGATGGCCCGAAGATAGTGATATAGAAGAGAGATAGGAGGGGAATTAAAATGGAAACCCAACCAGCAGTTGCCAGTGTTTCGTTACAATCACAAATGAATGCTTTTTACGGAAACCCTAACCTTTCTCAAGAAACCACTGTTGCTGTATTTCACGGGGCCAATACCCCTGAAGTTTATACCTCTCAACCAATCGAGCAACCTGAGCCTCAAGCCGATGAATTTGGAACAGCCTCACCCAATCCGGTAGAAACCTATTTTTCCCAAACCACCGAGCAACTTGAAATAAGTGAACAAGCCGCTGCTCTGCAACAACAAGGAAGCGAAGCTTCAGCGCCCCAGGCAGCAGCCAATAACGCTATCGATGAAGGGAGCGCGGCCACGCCGCCGGATGAGAATCAATTCCAGGCTGAATCACCGCAAAATGTGGCTCCTGAGATTAACGAAACAAGGCCGGCAGCCCCAACGCCTGAAAGAGAGCCTGCCAACCCAGAACCTGATGCTGTTTCGACATTAAACAGTCCACAAACAAGCGCCAGCAGCAGCACCCAGGCACCCAAGAATAGCCCTCTCCAACAAAGTTATGCCCAATTCGGAGACGGCGGCCCAGCGGCCAGTAGAGCCAGCCAACCAGGTGCCATTTTCAGCGCTATGGGCTAAGAAAGCATAAATAAATTGTAACTATTCAACTAACCCGTAAATTCAGGGTACACAATCCCGATTTCCTTCGGAGAATCAGGTTATGTCCCCAGAATTTACTGAAATCCATCAATATTCGGTACTTTTATACCTACGCTGAATAGTTTCAATAAATTAAACTGAAAAGGGCCGCTCAAAAGCGGCCCTTTTTTTGTGACAGAAGTTCATGGATCAATTACTAACACCTGTAATATTCACGATACCACTGAACAAAATTCTTTATACCTGTTTCCAATGGCGTTTTCGGGCTGAAATCAACAGCCGCCTGAAGATCGGCAACATCGGCATAGGTGGCAGGTACATCACCGGGCTGCATTGGCAACAACTCCATTTCCGCTTTCATCCCTAATGATTTCTCAATTAAAGCTATAAAATCGAGTAATTTAACCGGACTGTGGTTACCAATATTGTAGAGGCGATAAGGAGCCGGACTACTGCCGGGATCGGGTGAAAATCCGTTCCAATCACGATTAGGGGCAGGAAGATGTGGAAGAAGACGAACAATCCCCTCAACGATATCATCAATATAGGTAAAATCCCGCAGCATTTCTCCTTGATTAAATACCTCTATCGGCTCGCCCGCCAAGATAGCCCGAGTAAAGAGAAAGAGAGCCATATCCGGACGTCCCCAAGGCCCGTAGACCGTAAAAAAACGTAAACCGGTAACCGGCAGACTATAGAGATGGCTATAGGCATGGGCCATAAGTTCATTGGCCTTCTTACTGGCGGCATAGAGGCTTAACGGATGGTCAACATTATCATGCACGGAAAAAGGCATCCGGGTATTGAGTCCATAGACAGAGCTTGATGATGCATAAATCAAATGTGCAACCTGGTTATGGCGGCAACCTTCCAGAATATTGAGGAAGCCGGAGAGATTACTGTCCACGTAGGCCTTAGGATTTTCCAAACTATAACGAACGCCGGCTTGGGCAGCAAGATTGACAACCTGATCAAAAGAGTTCTCTTTAAAGAGCCTCTCCATCCCTTTACTATCAACCAGATCAAGTTCAGCAAATAAAAAATTATCCTCTTTGCGTAAAATTTCCAGTCGGTCTTTTTTCAAACTGACATCATAATAATCATTAAGATTATCAAGGCCGACAATCCTTACCCCGTCAGCCAGCAACCTCCGACAAACATGAAAGCCGATAAAACCAGCGGCCCCGGTTACTAATACAGTCATCAAACTTATACTCCCGCTCTCAATTTAAAAAAAAAGACCAGTACAGCAAAGCTGCACGGGTCTTTATAAATACTAAGCCCAATTTTAGACCCTTCACTTACATATCAAGGTCGGGAGCGTCACTGACAAATTGATAATTACCATCAAAACAGACACCGACTCCTTCACTCTCTAACCTAACTACCCGGCCATTCATTTTGACCCATGATCCGGTTCCTGAAAAAGAGTTGAGATAGAGATTTACCTTAACATCAGTTCCATTTTCTAAAATCTTACCTTCAGTCAAAAGAAAAACTCCACTGGAAGAAACATCACGGGTTTTCCATTCATATGACTGTAGATTCCCGCTAAGCCGAGCTTCAACATGAGCCGGTACCTGAAGATTATACCTGGTCACTACTCTTCTTTCCATAATATCACCTGATTTATCTTTACAACTTATTACAATTTACTAGATCATCTAAAATTAATTAGACAACGTTTTATATTCCATTAATAATACTCTACGATTACATAAAAATCAATCAGTCAAAAGTATGAATTTAACTTTATTTCTTAATGAAATTATTCAAGCAAGATATTTGGACGCCCAGAGCGCCGCCTGAAGACGATTGGGAACATTTATTTTTTTAAATATACGATAAACATGACTTTTTACCGTATGCCGGCTGATATAAAGATGATCTGCAATCTGATCATTAGTTGAACCAATACCAATTTCCTTCAAGACCTCCCGCTCTCGGTCTGACAAGGTTACCGACAACAGAGGCTTTGATGGATTATTATTATTATTATCAATAACATCATCATCATTAAAACTCTGAACCCGACTTTCGAGAATACAACGACTCACCAGATGGCGTGGAAACCAGAGTTCACCCCCAATAATCGCTCTGATAAAACGATTCAGAAGCTTGGATGTAACCTTGGCATCAATAACTCCACGTACCCCAAGACGTAACATTGAATCTTCAACATTAAAACCGGGGTCAAGATTAATCAGAGCTACATAAATCTTATCATTTCCCAACAAACTGTTGCCAAAAGCATCAAGGTATGAGGTTATAGATGTAGCATCATCACCAGTACAATCCCGCAATAACAACAGACGATGATCACCTACCATTTTGGAAGTAGGCCGATCATACTCATTCTCAGCCACCTGACAAAAAAAACCAAACTCTCGCTCCAAAAATGAGGCCAACAAGCCTCTCTCTGTGTTGTGCCGTCCAACAACATAAGCGACCCAATCATGAACAGAAAATTCAGCAAAACTCGCCATAGACAACCCTAAGTATTAAAGTATTCAATTATTACACTGGTAACAATAACAACAACCAACAAGTAAAGTCAAGTAACAATGAAACTATTTACACTTCAGGTAAAATATTCACGAGCCAGACGAGTCACCACCCGACCCCTGGGGGTTCGAGCCAGAAATCCGGCCTGCAACAAAAAAGGCTCACAAACATCCTCCAGGGTATCTGATTCCTCGTTCAACATTGCCGCCAGGGTCTCAATTCCGACCGGGCCGCCATTAAATTTATTAATAATAGCATCCATAAAGAGCCGGTCAAGATTATCAAAACCACGTTCATCAATCTCAAGGCTGTCAAGAGCTGAGGCGGCAGTGGGCTGAGAGATATGATCCAGGCCATCGACCTGAGCAAAATCGCGCACCCGTTTGAGCAGGCGATTTGCAATTCTGGGCGTTCCTCTTGAACGCCGGGCAATTTCTAAAGCTCCTTCATCTGCAATCTTTATTTCAAGGATTCGGGCTGAACGGGTGATAATTTTAGCCAGCTCATCAACCTGATAAAATTCAAGCCGCATGACAATGCCGAAACGATCTCGTAGAGGAGAAGAGAGAAGTCCAACCCTGGTGGTCGCGCCCACCAGCGTAAAGGGCGGCAAATCAAGGGAGATGGAACGCGCCGCCGGGCCTTGCCCAATAATAATATCGATCTTGAAATCCTCAAGCGCCGGATAAAGAATCTCTTCGACAACTCGATTAAGACGATGAATTTCATCAATAAAAAGAATATCATGGGGTTGCAGGTTGGTCAAGATGGCCGCTAAATCACCGGCCCGAGAGATTGCAGGCCCCGATGTACCGCGTATCTGAGCCCCCATTTCAGCGGCAACAATACGGGACAGAGTTGTTTTCCCCAATCCTGGCGGACCATAAAGAAGCAGGTGATCAAGCGCTTCAGCCCGGCCTCTGGCCGCCTTAATAAAGACCTTGAGATTGGTTAGTGCCTTTTTCTGGCCGACATAGTTTACCAGTTGTTGCGGACGTAAGCCCTCTTCAATGGAGCCATCAGCCTCAATTACAGAGGCCTCCATCAGACGTTCATCAGCCACCACTATGCAACTCCTGTAAAACCCGCTTCAGCAGTGCTTCAAGCCCTGATTCAGGATGTTCTCGCAAGAGTCGGGTCGTAATCGTCTCAACCTCACTACTTCGATAGCCTAAAGCTTGCAGGGCAGCCATCAACTCCTGGGCCAGAATAGTGCTCTTAACCGAGCCCGCTGCCGGATGATCAACAAGCTCCGACAATGGCAGTTCACCAAGCTCTTTTTTCAACAATTCTCCAAGCTCCAAGACCAATCGTTGGGAAAGTTTTTTTCCGACACCGGGCAACTTAGCCAGCTCTTTAACCTCCTGATTAATAAGTTGGCCCTCAAGCCGACCCAGATCACCCCCGGAGATAATCGCAAAGGCCAACTTGGGCCCAACGCCATTAACTTTAAGCAGGCGCAAAAACATCATCTGTTCACGTCGTTCAAAAAAACCGTAGAGATGAATCGCATCGTCGCGCAGTTTTGTCGTCACCCACAAAACCACCTCTTCTTCCAAGGCGGGAAGCTGATCAGCAGAAGTCGCAGAAATCGACAATCGATAACCGACTCCGGCAGCCTCGACAATAACTTCATCACTCCCTTTATAAACCAATAACCCGCGAATTCGGCCAATCATGAGCGCTGCCAACCCTGGAGACGGGCCTGATGGTGGTGACAGATTGCAACCGCCAGCGCATCGGCTGCATGTTCACCGGCAAGCGCCGGGATCTTTAATAACAATTTAACCATGTGCTGAACCTGCTCCTTCGAAGCTTTACCATAACCGACAACAGCCTGTTTGACCAGAGCCGGTGGATATTCATGGATAGCAAGACTGAATTTCGCCCCGGCGACCATCACGGCTCCGCGCGCCTGACCTAAAACCAACATACTTTTAACATTACAGCCGTAAAAAATCCCCTCTACCGCAAGTTGATCAGGCTTATATTGGCGCAACAGATCCGACGTATGATCATAGAGTAACGCCAACTTCTCGCCGACATCGGCCTTAGCCGGCAGTTTTAACTGCTCATCATGACAATACTTAAGCTGACCGGCAACACTTTCAACAAAACCAAAACCGGTGAATGCACTGCCGGGGTCGACGCCTAAAACCAACATAGAAGATCATCCTTGTAACTCTTCGAGAAAAGCATCATCAATATCAAAATTAGAGTAGATCTTTTGGATATCATCACAATCTTCAAGATTATCCATCAAGCGCAACATCTGCTCAGCGTGCTTACCCTCCAGATCAACCGTATTTGAAGGAACCTTGTCGACCTCGGCCGAAACCATCTCGATCCCCGCACTCTCTAAGGCCAGACGAACTTCCTCGAAAGCGTCAGGAGCGGTATAGACCTCTATGATCTCAGCACCCGGTTCATCGATAACATCATCAGCTCCGGCCTCAAGTGCAAGCTCAAAAAGGTTTTCCGCATCGACCTTATCACGCTCGCAAACAATCACACCTTTGGTCTCAAAGATCCAGGCGACACACCCGTTTTCACCTAAATTACCATTGCCTTTATTAAAAATATAACGGACATCGGCGGCCGCCCGATTTTTATTATCAGTCATGATATCGAGCAAAATAGCAGCTCCACCCGGACCATAACCTTCATACGTAAACTCTTCGTAATTGACCCCATCAAGATCACCGCTGCCTTTCTTAACCGCCCGTTCGATATTGTCTTTCGGCATATTCGCAGATTTTGCTGTCGCAATAGCCGTCCGCAAACGGGGATTCATATCAGGATCACCCCCACCACCCCGGGCCGCAACAATAATCTCTTTGATTATTTTGGTAAAAATCTTACCCCGCTTAGCATCAGCCGCACCTTTCTTATGTTTAATACTACTCCACTTATTATGACCTGACATAATTCAACTCCGCCATCTATTATAACGCTATAAATAAAAACTCAAATTGTCTAACCCTACTCAATACTGTCCAGTCAGCAACCTGCTTTGCAATAATTCTAGGGATATCGGGTTGTTTTCTGTAACGTCTCGCAAAATTTTGTTATTTTTCCCAGCGAATGGAGCCAAAAAATTGCGACTGTTTGAGTGAGGCACGAGTGAGTTTCGCAATTTTGGCGTAATAAGCGCTGGAAAAATAAAAATTTTGCGTAAAAAGTGGAAGAAAATAACCCTATATCCCGGGTTGCAATCAGCAGGCTGACAACTGCTGACTCTAACTAGCCAAATACAGCCCTCTTTGTCAAGACGTAAAAAGGCCAGCGCCTTGTGAGCGCTGGCCTTAGATTTAAAACAACAGTCTCGCTTCTCTTACATTTTCAGCAAAAGAGGAGCAATAACCAAAGAGACAATAGACATCAATTTGATCAAGATGTTCATGGCCGGGCCGGAGGTATCCTTGAAAGGATCGCCAACCGTGTCGCCGGTTACCGCAGCTTTATGAGCGTCGGAACCTTTACCACCACAATTGCCCTGCTCAATGTACTTCTTGGCATTATCCCAAGCGCCACCGGCGTTGGACATGAAAAGAGCCATGAAGACACCAGTCAAGGTTGCACCGGCCAGCATCCCGCCCAAAGCTTCTGCGCCAAGAGCAAAACCAACCGCAATCGGAGCCAGGATAGCCAAAAGACTGGGAGCAATCATCTCTTTGAGAGAGGCATCGGTACTGATTTCAATACACTTATCATACTCAGGCTTACCGGTACCTTCCATAATCCCAGGGATTTCCCGAAACTGACGGCGAACTTCTTCAACCATTGCGTATGCAGCCTTACCGACTGAAGACATAGTCATAGCACCACAGAGGTAAGGCACAATACCACCGAGGAAAAGTCCAATAACAACCATCGGATTAGTCAGATTGATAACTTTCAGGCCAACCGCAGAGCTATAGGCCGCGAAAAGAGCCAAAGCTGTCAGAGCGGCTGAACCGATTGCAAAACCTTTACCAATTGCGGCAGTCGTGTTACCCAGAGCGTCAAGACCATCGGTGATTTTCCGAGTCTCTTCACCAAGTCCACACATTTCAGAAATACCACCGGCGTTATCAGCAATCGGACCATAAGCATCAACCGACATGGTGACACCAACCGTTGCCAACATCCCAACCGCAGCAATACCGATACCGTAAAGACCGATAAAATGGAAACTACCGTAGATTGCAGCACAGATCAAAAGAACGGGAACAGCGGTACTTTCAAGACCAACAGCAAGACCGGTGATGATGTTGGTACCCGGCCCAGTCAGGCTGGCTTCGGCAATCTTGACAATCGGTTTAGCCGATGTATAATACTCGGTGGTCAACCCGATCAAGATACCACAAGCACAACCAAAGGTCAGAGCCCAGAATACGCCAATTGGCAGACCCATCTGTTTGGCTGCATAATAAGCCCCAATCAAGAGAGCACCAGCACCAACGAACGTACAATAACGTAAAGCATCAGCTGGATTGTATTTTTCCAGGATCTTCATCGAAAGAATGCCAAGCATGGAGCTGACAATACCGATCATGACAACAATCAAAGGATAGGCCATAAAGGTATAACGAGCCGCTTCATAAACAGCACCAGTGGCAGTTGCGGCAATAGCGATGGTTGCGACAACTGAACCAACATAGGATTCAAAGATGTCAGCACCCATACCAGCGATATCACCAACGTTGTCACCAACGTTATCTGCGATCGTAGCCGGGTTACGGGGATCATCTTCCGGAATACCAGCTTCGACTTTACCAACCAGGTCAGCCCCAACGTCGGCTGCTTTAGTATAAATACCGCCACCGATACGAGCAAACAGTGCAATCGAACTTGCACCCATGGCAAAACCACTGATGTAAGTTGAGGTTTCGGGAGAACCACCATAAAGGTAGAAAAGAAT
>JAGGWR010000199.1 GCA_021163445.1 Candidatus Tharpella aukensis | reverse complement strand
GTTGCGTAACCCCCTCAAGAACTGAACAGATCCGATCAAAGGTCGCATCGGCAAAGAGCAGAGGTTGCCCTTTGGCATCCATAAACCAGCCGTGACCATTCTGAGCCCGACCGAGAACCGATTGCGGCAACAGCCCGGCGAGAAAATCGGGAGCGGCGGCAAATTTTTGTGCCATAAGATAGGCATAATCTTGACGCACACACTCCCGAAAAATCTCACGATCACGATCTACACTTAACATTTTCGGCGAATAGTCCCCACCCCGACGACGATAACGGTGATCGAACATATCATTTTGGCGACCGGCCAAACGGTCAAAGGTCGCTTCAAGACGATCAACCGCAGCCCGCTTAGAATTTTGTTTTTTTCTACGCATATTCTTCTTTCTTGACCGCAAAAGTTAACTCAACTATGATAGCCTCGTCAACAAGATTTGAGAACACTAAACCATTCTGGTGATTTTATGAACGATTCCAACACTTCTCACTTAAATAAAATTTTTCCACTAGTCAGAGAGTGGCGCCGGCATCTGCATCGTCATCCGGAGCTCTCCGGGCATGAGCAGGAGAGCTCCCGTTTTATCAGCCAAATCCTTACCCAGCATGGAATTGAGCATGAGACTGATATTGGCGGTCACGGCATCGTCGCCTGGATCAATCGCCAGGCCCAAGGGCCCGATATCGCCTTTCGCGCCGATTTTGACGCCCTACCCTTAAGTGATCACAAAAAAACGGACTACGCCTCAACTATTCCCGGCGTCATGCACGCCTGCGCCCACGACGGCCATGCGGCAGTTCTTTTGGGCCTGGCTGTTACTTTGGCCAAAAACCCGGAAAAACTCTCTTCCCCGATCAGATTAATTTTCCAGCCCGCCGAAGAGAATGGTCAAGGAGCACTGGCCATGCTTAAAGATGGAATCTTTAAAGAACCGCCGGCGGCAATTTTCGGTTTTCACTTCTTCCCGCAGATGGAGGTCGGCAGCGCCAGACTTCATCGTCAGACGTTCATGGCTGCAACCGAACATTTTGTCATCACGGTCAAAGGCCGTTCAGCCCACGCCTGTATGCCGGAAAAAGCAGTCGACGCAATCCAGGTCGCGGTCCACTTGATTCTTGCTTTAAACCACCTGACGACTAAGAATATCGACCCGATCGATCCGGCTCTGATCTCCATAGGGATGGTCAACGGCGGCACAACCTCCAACATAATTGCCGATCAAGTCACCCTGACCGGCACTATCCGCACGCTATCCCAAGAACAGCACCAACGCCTGCACACTGCCCTTAAACGAATTGTTAATGATCTGCCCAAAGCCTTCGAGGCCGAAGCTGAAATCAAGATCAGCGAAGTCGCCCCGGCCCTGGTCAATGACCCCCGTCTCTGTGAATTTATGACCGACATCTTAAGTGAAAACCGGGCCATCTCCCATTTTGAAGACAACGGCCAACCCCTGCTCGGAGGCGAGGATTTTGCCCGTTTCGCACAAGAAGTTCCCGGCTGCTATATCTTCTTTGGCTGCGGCAACCATGAGCGGGGAATCATCCATCCGTTGCACAGCTCCCTCTTCGATATCGATGAAAAAGCCCTCGACATCGCCTTGGAAACCACCCTTGCCATCGCCTTGCAAAGCAGTGAGATAATAGATGTTTTAAATGGCTGAGCGATTTAGCAAACAATCGATCATTTCAGATCAGCATCAGAGGTCGAGACCTGATATCCAACATCCCCCATCTCATCACTGAAAATCAGGTGATAAACATCATGCGGGGTCTCGGCCGCAACCACCCTCGCCGTCATTTCCTGCTGGCTGAAGACCTTAGAGACCGCCGCTAAAGTCTTCAAATGATCCTCAAAACAGCTTTCGGGAATAATCATCAAAATAATTACTTTAGCTTTTTGACCATCTAAAGAGTTAAAATCAACCCCTTCCCGAATCACCGCCATAACCCCCATAATACAACGACTCTCAGGTCGAGCACCATCAGGCATTGTCCCATGCGGGATTGCGACACCCTTACCCAGACCCGTACTCAATGACCGTTCCCGTTCGATAACCGAACGTAAAAGTGGTTCATGAACATCATCCGGCAAATCATAGGTCGCCACTGCAAAATCGACCATCTCTTTAAGCAGAGTCCACTTATCGTCAGCCTTGAACTCCAGCGAAATCGCATCACGGTCAACAATCCCAAAGAGCAAATGACCCGTTTTTCCGGTCTCTCCGGCATACTGCAGAACCTTTTTGACCATGACCGGACCAATCAATTCACTGACCACGACAGAGCCCAGAATAATCGCCGTCACAGTTGTTTCATAAGGCCGGAAAAGGGGATTTTCCTGCATCGCCACCAACAATCCAATCGCGACTCCAGCCTGAGGTACAAGACAAAAACCGAGCAGTTTACCAACAGGTTCAGGGGCTCGGGTCAGCCATCCACTAACCCCGGCACCAAGTAGTTTACCACCATAACGGGCCAGAATATAAGTTACTCCAACGGCTCCTAAGGAAGGTAGCAGGGCCAAATTAAGATGGGTTCCGGCCAGAGTAAAAAAACAGACATAGAGAAATGGTTCCAGATCCTCGACCGAGGTCAAAATCTGACGGTTAGCCGGTGAAAAATTAGTAATCACGAAGCCCAAAACCATATTGGGCAGAAGCGGCGAGATCTTGAGCCACAACGAAACACCGGTCGTAAAACAGATAACCATCAGCAATAAAGAGACAAAATGGGACTTCTCTTGAAGCCTGCGAGCTAGAATCGTCATTATCGCCCCACTACTGATACCAATCAACAGGGCCTGCCCCAATACCAATCCGGCCTGGGCAACCTGCGCTCCAAGATCAGTCCGCCCTCCGAGACGGCCGCCAATCACAACTGAAACCAGAACAAAAATAACAATTGCCAGAACATTATCGAGAGCAACTACCGACAAAAGATTTTTTACCAGTGGCCCATCGGCCTCGGTCTCGCGAATTACCGATAAGGTTGCCGCCGGGGCGGTCGATGCCGCAATCGTCGCGAGAAGCAGGGATATAACCCAGTTATCAAGCCAGAAATTACAGAAAAAATAGACCGCGACCATCGCCGCCAAAGACTGAGTCAGAGCAATAGTGAGAAGACTTAAAGCCTGAGGCGCGATACGACGTATTTTGAGATGAGAAGCGATCGAAACAGCAATCAAACTTAAAGCCATTTCGGAGATTGGTTTAAGGGTATGATAGACGATCTCGTGGGTTAAAAGGTGGGTCAGATAGGGGCCGATGATAATTCCGGCCACAATATTTCCGGTAACCGAAGGCAGATGCAGGCGCCGGGCCGCACTACCCCCCAGCAACCCGGCCGTCACCAGGATACTCACTGCGAGAATGGCATTCACGAAACCCGCCCCGCTCCGGCTTTAAATAAAACGCCGGCGACAATGCACTGACAGTCTAAAATAGTCATAACTGCACTATAGCGAAGCTCAATAACTCTGACAAGAGAATTTTAACTGCCAACCGTAAATGAGGCTCTCTCACGATCCGGCTAGGAGGCTGTCCGAGAAAGTTATCTCGGTTGAAGATGGAGAGGAAGCGATTCTGCTTTACATGGAGGAGATGAAGGCCAAGGCACCGTTTGATCTTGTAATTATGGAGCTTACTATTCCGGGCGGCAGGGGCGGGGAGGTTGTAGTAAGGGAGATTTACAAAATTGATCCAGAAGCCAAAGTTGATAGTTCCGTAAAAAGTAATAGGATGGCTAAGTAAAAAATTCAATAGGCAACCGGCTTGCGCCAGCACCTGGAGGTCTGACCCCAAACCAAAATAGAGTGAAGTTTTTGTCGCGGTTTTTGTTCAACCTGTCTCGGTTGGGATCATTTCTTGACACTTGGCGGCCGCAAGATTCGTGTAAATCCTAAAGCCTGAATCCGCCATTTGTCAAGATGTGACCCCGTTAGTGGGAGCGAAGCAAAGTTCGCTGATTTTTGCAGTAACTTAAGCACCGATCATAACAAAGCCGAATAGTTAGTGCGCGACCGAAAACCGCCAATTTCCTCGATTGCGGCGTTAGACTCAAATTTTAATCCTCGGAATACCTAGTGTATGCCTGCGGTTAAAATCTTCGTCTGCCTTGCACTCAAGAAAATTGTCAGGTTTTCGGTCAGGCACTAATTACGAATTTATCGAACAGTTAACTTAAGTCAGAAAATTGAGACCATAAGTAATTGGACTCTCTATTGATTGTCCAAAACTTTCTCATTGTTCTTTGCCTTCCCGAAAAAGCCCACCATCATGGAACCCAGCATAAATACTGCAGGAACAAACTGACAAGCAACGATAAGTGCCATAAATCCAATAAAAATCCACCCGACGAGGCCAATCCCCTCACCACCCATAGCGCCGGTTGCGGCAAAAGCCGAATTTGCATACAGAATGGCCATAAATGTGACAATACGTAATGTGTTTTTCATTTTAGCAACCTCCGCAAATATCCAAAAGACTTCAATGTCTCCTGATTAATACTTTATACAATCTACAAGTTTTAATTTGCACAAAGCGTTCCAACGGGACAATAAATCCCTCACAATTACGTAACCAGTTTGATTTATTATCTTTTATATGATAATCTAAAAAAAAGATGGCCCACTTTATTTCGTCTCACTGTATCTATTTTTTATACACTGGGCCCACTGAAATGAAGTCCCTGGAGATGTAAGATCTCCTAATGTGTTAAAAATTAAGGGGTTATCCAGTATTATCTGCGCGTATAAAAAAATAGTGCCCCTCACCTGCAGAGCCTCACATTTGATACAGATACTATTTATTTCGTTTTACACAATACCAATTATGAGGTTGACAAAAATGAGGGGAGTTGTGTATGGAAATGTAAAACTAGTTCTAATCAAAATGGGGATACACGGCAATTAATCCTTGGCT
>JAGGWR010000241.1 GCA_021163445.1 Candidatus Tharpella aukensis | reverse complement strand
TTCGGTATCTGCAACCCGATGACATCTATGCCGGTCAGTTCTGCGATCTTTTCGGCCAGGAGCAAGGGTTCGGTAGCCGGGACGATGATATTGATGGTCGGGGAGAGCTGTTTTAAGGTTGAGTTGTTTTTTATTTTACGGGCGGCGGCGACCAACTCCCAGGTGACCGGTCGGATTTGCCCCTCCCAAATCTCAGCAATTACTAATATCTGTTTCATATTAGATCTTTCTCTTTTAAAAGGGCGAACAGATGTTCCGTCTTGTCGGATAAAGAGCCTTCCAGCATCCGGCCTGATCTGGTTTTTTTCGGCTCTTCTATGCCGATGCAAATCTCTCTTGCCTTGATTGGCTCAGGGAAAAGATCTACCTCTTCGAAGGTTGTGATCTCCTTTTGGCCAGCGGCCAGCATGTTTGAGAGGCGGGGATATTTAGGGGTGTTGATGCCAGCCTGAATGGTCAGCAGCGCCGGTAGCCGGATTGAAAGGCAGTCTCGGAAGCCATTTTCCAGCTCCCGCTCAACCTCAATAAGATTTATGACATGGTCATTCACAGGTAAACTGGTTTTTATTACGGCGGTGGCACAGGGAATTTCCATGATTTTCGCCAGCATCGGGCCGGTTTGACCGGCCATCATGTCCGTTGACATGATCCCGGTCAGAATCAGGTCGTATGGTATCTTTTTTGCCACCGCCGCCAGTCGGGTCGCCGTTATAAAAGAAGAAACATAGCCGCTTTCTTCAGTAACGATATGATATCCACTATCAGCGCCTAAGCCAAAGGCTCGCCGGATGACCTTTGACCATTCAGGCGGGCCGACCGTGACCACATCCACACTCGCCGACCCCAATTGTTGGGCGGTAAGCTGCTCTTTTAAGACAAACGCTTCTTCCAGAGCATAGAGGTCAAAGCGGTTTATCTCGCCATCGTCTCCCACTTGTTTAAGGCAAACCAGAATCTTCATCCTCCCGGCATACACGGGAGTTCAACTCATGTCAAGAAAAAAACGAACGAACGTTCATTTTTTATGGCTATGGTCAGAAGGTGCAGCGACAGCAAATAACTTTTTCCTGCAATTATTAGTTTGACATTATGTATATTTGTATTTATATTGCAAATATGCATAATTTGATCGAGAGAGGATGTTTTCAGGACGTCATTAAGCGTTTGCGAACAAACCCTGCCGTGGCTCTGCTTGGTGCTCGTCAGGTGGGTAAATCGACACTTGCCGCAATGGTGATTGAACACTTTCCGGGAGCGCTGTATCTCGATCTGGAACGTCCTTCTGATCTGAATAAACTCAATGATCCGGAAGCCTTTTTCTCCCAGTTTAATGATTGTCTCATCTGTCTGGATGAGATTCAAAGGGTTCCAGAGATTTTTTCTGTCTTGCGTGGGGTGATTGACCGAAATCGCAGGCATGGACAATTTCTTATCCTTGGTTCAGCTTCCCGCGAGCTTATCAAACAGAGCTCGGAATCATTGGCCGGAAGAATATCCTACCTTGAGATGACCCCTTTTTCAAGATCGGAACTTGATGAGTCTAAGAGCTCTCTGCACTGGC
The DNA here is from genome assembly GCA_021163445.1 of Candidatus Tharpella aukensis. Taxonomy (GTDB): domain Bacteria; phylum Desulfobacterota; class Anaeroferrophillalia; order Anaeroferrophillales; family Tharpellaceae; genus Tharpella; species Tharpella aukensis. The sequence goes on along the minus strand of JAGGWR010000241.1, from coordinate 2,856 downwards.
TTCGGGGAGGCTACCCCCGAAGCCTGCTGGCGGAGAGTGACGAGTCAAGTGGACTGTGGCGCGAAGACTATATCCAGACATTTCTCGAGCGTGATATTCCACAATTGGGATTTCGGATTCCGGCCAACACCCTGGGCCGGTTTTGGCGGATGTTGGCGCACTCTCACGGGCAGGTTTTAAACTCCTCCAAACTGGCTGGTTCAATGGGGGTTAGTTCACATACGGTAAGAAGTTACATCGACCTTTTGGAACAGACATTTCTGGTTCGTGTGTTGCCGCCTTATATCGGTAATATTAAAAAGCGTCTGGTGAAAGCACCGAAAGTCTATATCAGGGATTCAGGTATTTTGCATAGCTTGCTGGCGATTGAGAGCATGGAAGATCTCTTTGCTAATCCGGTTTACGGTGCCTCATACGAAGGCTATGTGATAGAGAATATTTTGGCTCAACTACCACGTTGGCAGCCGGCTTTTTACAGAACCTCCAACGGCGCTGAAATCGATTTGATTATTAGTCGGGGAGAGCGGGTTATTGCGATTGAGGTGAAATCTTCAACCAGCCCGAAAGTGACAAGAAATTTCTATAATTCAATCGAAGATATTATGCCGGAGCAAACCATCATCGTGGCTCCGGTGGAAGAGGAGTATCCGCTGGCGCAAAATGTGACGGTAAAGCCTCTGCCGCTTCTAATTGAAGAGCTAAGTTGACGTGGATAAACCTGCCAAATAAATGCTTTTATCACAATTGTTCCTAAGCTCAGCACTAGGAGGCTGTCCGAGAACGTCTTTTTTCCCCAGTTCTTCGTTATTTTTTTCAAATAATGCTCGAAATACTAAGTGTATGTCTGTGCTTATTTGAAAAAAATGCCTCGATCTGAGAAAAAAATCCTATTCTCGGACAGCCTCCTAGTTACTAGTTATGACAAACGAAATTTGCTCACCTTGATTACAAAATAAAGTTAACAGCTGATGTTCATAATGAGTACTTAAATTTGCTTACTGGTAATTTGTTTCCAAGTATGCTCTTCGTTAGCGGGCAAAAATTTGACTGCGGCGTTGCGGGAAGGGAAAAGGGGGGGGGTGATTTATTTTAGTCCAGATCTAGAATAATTATCAAATTTTCTTTTAATTTACCAATCAATCCTTCGGGTAAAAGTCCGATTTTTCGGGTAAGTCTCTGATTATCAATCGCCCGCATCTGATCAATCATTACGTCGCTTTTCTCCTTTAAACCAGAAACCCCAGATCCGATATGGAGTCGTAAAATTTCAGATTTAAGTTTGATGTTCGTTGTGAGAGGGCAGATTATGGATGAAGGGTGCAAAACTTGGTTGAGCAAATCTGTTTGAACTATTAAAACCGGCCTGGTTTTACCGGGTTCAGTTCCAATTTGTGGGTTTAGGTCGGCAAGCCAGATTTCAAATTGTTTAACTTTCATATTCAAAAGCCTCAAACTCTTTCAGAACTGACATTGAATCTTCTTTAACTATTAGAGATTCTTTTTGCAGTGCCTGCTCCAGTTTTTTACGTTTTTGAATCTTGTTATAGTAATTTACGGCTTCATTGATGTATCTATTTCTGGGTTGTTTCAAGCTGGCAACAATTTCTTCTGTCTCGCCAAAGATAGAATCATCAAGTTTTAAAGAGATGGTTTTCACTAGAAGACCCCTTTGTAGTATGTTGTTAGAGGATATACAAATAACATATACTAATAGCCTATAAAAGTCAAGTTGGCCGAACTGAAGCTTTAGCGGCGTCCGGCCCGGCGCAGGGCGCTGGTTGAGAAATCTTTTATCGGTTTTTCGCAATCGAAGACAAAGGTGGTTTTCTCTTCGTTATCGAGGAGGTTGAAAAGGTAACGTCCGGTGCGAAAGTCGTAATGTACCTCGGCCGTAAGCCAGGTACACGGGACATCGTAAAAATTGATCATAAACCCTTCGGCAAAACGCCATAACAGGTCATGTTTGTCATATTTGTCGGTGGCGACAATACTCCAACTATCTTCATCTATGTAAAATATCCGTTTCTTGTAGATATGGCGGATGCCGTTTTTGAGGGTGGCTTCAACGATCCAGACCCGGTGTAACTCATAGCGCAGGTAGTCGGGGTTAAGGTGTAGCGGCTGGATGATCTCTTTATATTTCAGGGCGTCGCTGTGGAGCAGGTAACTGTTGTAGGGAATGTACATCTCTTTTTTGCCCACCAACTTCCAATTATAGCGCTCGGGGCTGCCGTTGAACAAGTCATAATCATCGACGGTACGAACTCCTTCAGAACCGGTGTCTGGAGTGTCAAAGCAGAGTTGAGGAGCCCGCCTGACACGGCGCTGTCCAGGATTGTAGGCCCAGGACTTGCGGGTTTCGGCACTCTGATTTAAAGTGTCGTGAACCAGTAGAATACGACCGGCGACACGGGGCGGCCAGAGCAGGGAATGTTTGACGAATAAGATGACATTGTTCATCTTCTCTTCAGTCATCCCCGGTAGGCAGTATTGAAAGCGAGTTTCCGTTCGTTCTTTACCCATGTCATAGCTACCCGAACGGGTTACCGGAGCGTAGACGCAGGTACGATCAACGTAGTTACCCCGCCAGCGTACCAAGTGATTCCAGATTACTTCCAGGCCATTTTCAGGGATCGGAAAAGGTGTTCCCACGGCAGCATTAAGCAAGCCGTTACCATCTTTGGTTAAAGTTGCCATCGGGGCAATTTTTTTGGTTGCATCATAAATTCGCTGGGGAGCGGACATTGTCCGGCGGCTGGGGTAGACATTGAGAAAGTAGTCCTCATCAGCAGCGAGCAGAGCTTTATGACCTTCCGTAAGCTGGTCTGCATATTCCGTCATATTGGCCTGGTTGAT
>JAGGWR010000029.1 GCA_021163445.1 Candidatus Tharpella aukensis | reverse complement strand
CGTCGAATAAATCAATTTATCTCGTCTGCGGTACCTGAAAAAAAATATCTGCAATATCAACTGAAATTATTTAGTTAAAAGAGCCAACAGGGCAAAAAGAGAAGAGTTTACAACTAAAAGCTGACATTGCAATAGCCATTCACCGTAACCTTATAAATAATTACCATTTCCATATTTACATTGATGCTTCGATAGTCTATAAACATTCCCTCCAAAACATGAGAAATCATTTCCAGGAGCCTGCGACTTAAGGTCAATTAAAGGTTCGTCCAAAAACAATCTGAATAATTAATATGAATGCAGATAATATTGTTGCCGGACTTAATCCGGTACAGCGCGAAGCGGTAGTTAATAGTCAGGGGCCAATGTTGATTCTGGCCGGGGCCGGTAGTGGTAAGACCCGGGTTATTGTGCATCGAATTGCCTACCTGATTGCGGTTGGGGGTGTTGCTCCCCAAGAGATCATGGCGGTTACCTTTACCAACAAGGCGGCTCAGGAGATGCGTGAGCGGGTTCGGGAGATGATCGGTCCGGTGGCGCAAAGTATGTGGATCTCGACCTTTCATTCGAGTTGTGCCCGGATTTTACGCAATCATGGTGATCTACTCGGGTTCTCAGCTAAATTTTCAATTTATGCTGATAAAGAACAGATTGCCCTGCTCAAAGAGGTTTCGCGTAAACTCAATCTTTCGGCGACCATGTTTCCGGCTGAATATCTACGTTCGGCAATTGATGATGCTAAAAATCGCGGGGTTGATCCCGAGGGGTACGCTTTAGAGGCGCGTCAAGCGCAAAATCCCAAGTCGCAGGCTGTGGCGAAAGCGTATAAGCTCTACCAGGAGGGGATGAAAGAGAACGACGCCCTCGATTTTGGTGACCTTCTCTTTTTGACAGTGGAGCTGTTCAACAAGCATCCCGAGTTGCTGGAGTCCTACCGGGAGCGTTTTCATTATATCCTGGTTGATGAATATCAGGATACGAATGAGGTGCAGTATCGTCTTATCAATATGCTGGCCGAGCCTCGGCGCAATCTTTGTGTGGTTGGTGATGATGATCAATCTATCTATAGCTGGCGTGGGGCTCAGATAAAAAATATCCTCGATTTTGAATCCGATTATCCTGAATCCAAGGTGGTCAGGCTTGAGGAGAACTATCGCTCGACTGCAACCATCCTGGCGGCGGCTAATCATGTGATTGCCGGTAACCGGAAACGCAAGGGCAAGGATCTCTGGACCAAAAAATCTTCAGGAGATTTAGTCTCTCTCTTTCTCGGCAGTAACGAAGCTGATGAGTGCAGTTATGTGGTCAAACGGATCAGTACCTCAGTAAGGCCGCCTGGTGATTTTGCCATTTTTTACCGGACTAATGCCCAATCTCGAATCTTTGAAGAGGGTTTGAGCCGTCGCGGCATTCCCTATATTATTGTTGGTGGGACAAAGTTTTACGACCGGGCCGAGATTCGGAATCTGCTCGCCTATCTCAAAGTTGTTAACAACGAGCGCGACGGTGTCAGTCTGCAGCGAATTCTTAATATCCCGACACGCGGGGTGGGTAAAACCTCGATTGAACATCTCCAGGTCTATGCCGAAGAGAACGGCTTAAGTTTCTGGGAAACCATGGAAAGGCTGGATAGTGAAGCCCTTGTACGAGGTAAAGCGCGTACCTCCTTATTGGATTTGCGAGATATGATCTTGCAGTGGCGGCGTGATCAGGACGAATGCAAGCCCAGCCAACTATGTGCCAGGATTATTGCTGAAATCGGCTTTGCCGAATGGTTGCAGAAGAATAATGATCCGGTTCAGGCTCAGACTCGGGGCGAAAATGTGGCTGAACTTTTAAATGCAATAGAACTTTGGGAAAACGAGCAGGATAAGCCGACCCTGGCCGCCTATCTCGAAAATGTTGCCTTGATTAACGATGACCGTCAGTCCGATCAGGAACTTTCCCGGGTGACTCTGATGACGATTCATCGGGCCAAAGGGCTGGAGTTTGACGAGGTTTTTCTTGTTGGTCTCGAAGAGGGGCTTTTCCCCGGTAAGCGGAGTTACGAAAAACCTGAATTACTGGAAGAGGAACGTCGGCTCTGCTACGTCGGTATGACCAGGGCTCGGGAAAAATTGCATATGTCGGCCTGTCGCTTGCGCCGTATCTATGGGCAGACGATGGATAGTCGCCCTTCGCGCTTTTTGCTGGAAATTCCTTTGGAACTTTTACGTCGTGAAGATCGTAATCGGAGCTCGGCCCTTAAAACTGGGGGCGGGGTTGCCGCCGAGGGTTCGCAAAAGGGGTCGTATTCCCGTCCGCAACGAGGGGGGAGGCCGCAATCTTCACCTCCGCGAATGGCGGGAACAGCTGAGCTTAAAAAAAAGCGGGTCTCGGCTAAAGTCAATGATCAAAACACTCCGTTTCCCCAAGGGTGTCATGTCGAACATGCGGTTTTCGGCCCCGGGGTGGTAGCTGGAGTAAAGGGCGCAGGGGAAGAGACCAAAGTTGATATTGTATTTCGTGACCGTGGGCGTAAACTCTTGCTCCTTAAATTTGCCTCACTTACGAAGATTGGCTGACTCCCCACAATTTTTTTGTTTGACTTTACTAGGTCAATTAAGCTAATATCCCCCGCTCTCGTAATTTTATCTGCTGGGAGAGGTACGTCTTCCGGCTTTGTTCATTAATTGAGGAAATTTAATTAGTCAATGTTTGAATCGCTTTCCGATAAACTTGATGTAACTTTCAAGAAACTGCGCGGCCAAGCTCATTTGACGGAAGATAACGTCAAGGATGCCTTGCGTGAGGTGCGTCTGACTCTACTCGAAGCGGATGTTAACTTTCTGGTCGTCAAACAGTTTGTCAAGGCGGTGCGTGAGCGGGCTATGGGTAGTGAAGTTCTGGAGAGCTTGACGCCGGCCCAGCAGTTTATCAAGATTGTTAATGAAGAGCTGGTCGCTCTGATGGGGGGGGATGCGGTTGGTCTTGATTTTAATGCCGCACCGCCAGTTGTGATCATGATGGTCGGCCTTCAGGGCTCCGGAAAAACCACCTCTTCCGGTAAACTGGCACTCTCTCTGAAAAAAAATAAACGCAAACCCCTGCTGGTTCCGGTTGATGTCTATCGACCGGCGGCGATTGATCAGCTGCAGAGTCTCGGCCGCCAGATTGATGTGCCGGTCTATCCTTCCGAGGATACTCAGGATCCGGTCAAGATCAGTCGTTTAGCTTTGGAAATGGCCAAACAGCAAGGCTATGACACGGTGATTATCGACACCGCCGGGCGTTTGCAGATCGATGAAAAATTGATGGCGGAGTTGGAAAAGATTAAAGCTGCCGTCAAAGCGCATGAGATCTTGCTGGTAGCCGATGCGATGACCGGGCAGGAAGCCGTCAATATCGCCAAAACCTTTAATGATACCCTTGATATCACCGGCGTGGTTCTGACTAAACTTGATGGTGACGCGCGCGGCGGGGCCGCCCTGTCGATTAAAGCGGTAACCGGAAAACCGATCAAGTTTGTTGGTGAAGGGGAAAAACTCAGTGCCCTTGACATCTTTCATCCTGATCGCATGGCTTCGCGAATCCTCGGAATGGGGGATATGCTGACTCTGATCGAGAAAGCCCAGGAAGGCGTTGATCAGAAAAAGGCTGAAGAGCTGGCCCGCAAACTGCGTAAAAACGAGTTTTCTCTCGATGATTTTCGCTCTCAACTTCAGCATATTAAGAAGTTGGGTTCGATCGGCGGGATTATGAAGATGATTCCCGGTATGGGGAAACTTAAAGATAAACTTGGTGATGAAGCGCTTGATGACAAAGAGCTGGTCAAAATTGAGGCGATTATCAACTCGATGACCGATAAAGAGCGGCGTGATCACCGACTGATTAACGGCAGCCGCCGCAAGCGCATCGCCAAAGGCAGCGGGAGCACGGTTCAGGATGTCAACCGCCTGCTCAAGAATTTTCTTGATATGAAGAAAATGATGAAAAAGTTTAACAAGATGGGCCCCAAAGGTATGAAGCGCATGATGGGCCAACTTGGAGCCTAAAGATGGCGTCGTAAAAAGTTCCGATATCCGGCGTTGTTTTGGTTTTCCAGACACTCGACATACTAGATGTATGGTCTCGCGCCTGGAAAACCAAAACAACTTGTCTATCGAAATTTTTACTTAGCCATCCCGTAATATTTGACGAGATTAAGTTATAATTTTTTTTAAATTTAGATGGGGCCTTAGGGCTACCGATATTAAAAAAGGAGAAAGAAGTAATGGCAGTAAAACTTAGATTGACGCGAAGAGGTGCAAAAAAGAAGCCTTTTTATCGTATTGTTGCGGCTGATACGGAATCACCCAGAGATGGCCGTTTTCTTGAAATTGTTGGAACCTATGATCCCAATCTCGATCCGGCGGTTGCTGTTTTACACGACGACAAGTTGAATTACTGGCTCGAACAGGGGGCTGTAGCTACGCCGACTGTAGCAAGCATTATCAAAAAAGCTCGGAAAGCGGCCCCGGAAGCATCAGCTTAAATTCTATCATTCACCTATTTAGGAGGTTGTTCGAAAAAAAGGTATATTCGGACAGTATCCTAAGGTGATTGGAGAGATGCAATGTATAAAGATTTGATTGAGTACTTGGCGAAGTCCCTGGTTGATAATCCTGATGAGGTAGAGGTCAGGGAGCGTGAAGAGGAAAATTCGGTTCAGCTGGAACTCTGTGTCAACCAGAAGGATCTTGGTAAGGTGATAGGTCGTCAAGGTAAGACGGCTCGGGCTATGCGTACTATCTTAGGGGCGGCAGCTGCTAAGGAAGGGCGTCGCGCCAGTCTCGAAATTGTCGAATAGATAATGTATGGTTGCGGTTTTGACCTTTACCTTTAGGGGTTAATTGACGGTGTCAGTCTATGGAAAGTCCCTGGGTGGTATTAGGCGAGGTTGTTAAAGCTCAAGGTTTACGCGGAGAGGTTAAGGTTCGTTCCGAGATTGTAGATCCGGAGAATTTCCTTTTGCCGGCTCTCTTTTTGCGTTGCGCAGATGGTACATGTAAACCTTTGACGGTAGAGAGATACAGATCGCAGAAAGGCGGTTTTGTTCTCTCTTTTACCGGATGTGAGTCGATTGATCAGGCTCAGGCTCTGGTTGGCTGCGAGCTGGTCTGTCGGGGCAGCCGGTTACCGGTATTATCTGACGATGAGTATTACCATTTTCAGCTGTTGGGTTTGTCGGTTTTTGATTGCCAGGGCGAAGAACTTGGCAAATTGTCTGAAATCATGCAGACCGCAGCCCATGAGATCTATGTCATAAAACCGCAAGGCGGACGCTCGGGAGATGATGAGTTACTCCTGCCGGTGGTTGCAGATTATATCATTAATATCGATCTTGAAGCCGGAAAAATCGTGGTCGACCCGGCTGGAAATGGTGGTTTGACGGAGTTGTCACCTTAAAATGATTATTGATGTGGTGACCATCTTTCCCCGGATGTTCGATTCTCCTTTTGCCGAGAGCATTATTCATCGGGCACTGGAGAAAGGCCGGTTTACACTTAGGGTTCACAACCTCAGAGATTATTGTCATGACCGTCATCGGGTAGTGGATGATTATCCTTATGGCGGCGGTGCTGGCATGGTTATGCGGCCGGAACCGGCTTTTAGAGCCCTGCAGGATCTACGCGATCCGCAATTTTCTGGAGAAGTGCTCTTACCTTCACCTTCGGGAGAGCCCTTTACGCAGGATTTAGCGCAACATTTAGGCTCATTGCAGCAGTTGGTAATCTTTTGTCCCCATTATGAGGGGCTTGATGAACGGGTCAGTAGTTTGGTTGACCGCGAGATAAGTCTGGGCGACTATATTCTGACCGGTGGTGAGTTGCCGGCCATGGTGATGATCGATGCGATTGTCAGACTTCTGCCCGGAGTTTTGGGTTCGGCCGCATCGCTTGATGAGGAGAGTTTTGCACCCTTGTTGGAGTATCCTCACTATACCCGTCCTGCTGAATATGCCGGATTGGAGGTACCTGAAATTTTACTTTCAGGACACCACGCCAAGATTAAGGATTGGCGTCGGTTACAGGCATTACAGAGAACGTTTAAGCGTCGTCCGGATCTTCTTGAACAGGCCAATTTGAGTGCCGAAGAGAAGAATCTTTTGGCCAAATGGCAACAACAAGATCATTAACCTCGATGAAGTATGAAGTTTGATGAACCAGTAGAAAGTTAACGGGATGGCTAAGTAAAAGTTTTAATTTAATTAACGTATTTTGATAGTTTCTATGATGGATGACTTACCAGGAGGTAAGAACCATCTACTATTGTTTTTTTTGGAGATAGAACAGATGAACACAGTTGCTCAGATTGAACAAAGTAGTTTGCGTATGGATATTCCTTCCTTTAAGGCGGGTGATACCTTGAAAGTTCATGTTAAGATTCGTGAAGGTGAAAAACAGCGAATTCAGATTTTTCAGGGCTTTGTCTTGCGGCGGCAGGGTGAGAGCAGTCGCGAAACTTTTACCGTGCGTAAGGTTTCCGCTGGTATTGGAGTCGAGCGAACCTTTCCCGTGCATTCACCAATGCTAGACAAAATTGAATTGATTAATCGTGGTCGGGTACGCCGGGCCAAGCTTTACTATATGCGTAAACTGCGTGGTAAAGCAGCAAGGATCAGAACTATCAACTAGTTCCAGGCACCTTTTCTTTATGTCTGATTCGACGAAAGCAGCCCTGGTTGACCTCATGACCCGTCTTGGGCGCCCCGTTGTGGTTGGGGTTGATGAAGTTGGCCGTGGTTGTTTGGCGGGGCCGGTGGTTGCGGCGGCAGTTTTGCTCAATCCCGGCTTTTCCTTGCCTGGGATCGATGATTCCAAAACTTTGAGTCCCGGACAGCGGGACTTGATTTTTGCTCAATTAGCAAATGCCGGCGTTTCCTTTGGTCTCGGTGTGGTCTCGGCCCGAGAAGTGGATCGTATTAATATCCTGCAGGCATCCCTGAAGGCGATGGTTAAGGCTCTGACGGCATTGCGTCAGGTTTTTGATCTGGTCGTGGTTGACGGGCGTCAACGCTTGCCTTTACACCTTCCTCAATACCCTTTGATCCGGGGCGATTCCCTTTGTCTGCCGGTGGCGGTTGCCTCCATTATTGCAAAAGTCGTTCGTGACCGGCAGATGTTATATTATAATAGCCGATTTCCCGAATATGGTTTTGCTCGTCATAAAGGTTATGGTACAGTGGTACATCGTCGCGCCCTGAGCCGATATGGCCCCTGTGCTCTGCATCGTAGAACTTTTCGTTATAAAATTGTAGATGGTGATGGTTGAAGATCCTCGACATATTTTAGGCCGTTGGGGTGAAGACCAGGCGGCTCGTTATCTTGAGAACCATGGACTGACGATTGTCAAGCGTGGTTTTCGGTGTCGTTTCGGCGAAATTGATATCATTGCCCAAAATTCTGAAGTCTTGGTTTTTTGTGAGGTGAAAACCCGCCGTCGAGAAACCTTTGCTACTCCCCAAGAGTCGGTTACTTGGACAAAACAGAGACGTCTGATTAAGACTGCCGATTGGTATCTCAATCAGAAACCTTGGGATGGTGATCTTCGATTTGATGTGATTGCGATTTTGGCAGCAGAAGGTCAGGAACCGCAGATTGAGTGGATTCAGGACGCTTTTGCTGGGGAATTATAAGTAGTAACTATTCAGCCGCCTCATAAAGTTTGGGGACGGATGTGTTGCCATAAAAGACGACGCTGGACAGTTACAAAAAACTTTTGCGTGAGAAAACATATGGTTAGTAATGCCGAGTATGAAGCGCCTGAAGATGGGGCTGAGATTGATCGTCTAAATGATCCGGCCTGGATGCAGAAAACCCTGGGTGAACTTGATGACAATCTGGAATCGGTCGCAGATGAGTTGAAAAAATCATATACCCAGATGGCAGCCGGCGTGGCGCAGATTGAAAAAGAGGTGAAAGAGGCCTTTGACGCTGGCGATGAGATGGCCTATCAGGCTGCCAAAATCAAGAAAAATATGATTTTGGAGCGGTTAAGAGAACTAGAGGCCCTCCAACTTTGATGGCGTCGTAAAAAATCCGATCTCCTGCGTCGTTGTGGTTTTTCAGGCACTCGACATACTATTTGTATAGTCTCGCGCCTGAAAAACCCCAGCTCCTTGTATATCGAATTTTTTACTTAGCCATACCAAAACGAACTTAAGTATGATTGTTGCTATATTGGAATTTATTACGATGGTGATAACTTGAAGGAGATGGCGGAGTTTCTTTTTACCGCATCAATGTTGCGGCGCACTCCGCGTAGTGGTTTGCAGTTTCTTGGCAGTGGTCAGGAATCGGTAGCTGAGCATGTTTTTCAAACCATGATTGCCGGTTATGCTCTGGTGAAAATGGAGCTTGAGAACGGGGTGGAGATTGATGAAAAGCGGGTTTTGCAACTCTGCCTGCTCCATGACTTGCTTGAGTCTCGTACCGGTGATCTTAATTATGTCAATAAAAAATATCTTAAGGTAGATGAGGCCGGAGCTCTTAAAGATATGTGTCAACCCCTCTTTTTCGGGGATGAGATGTCGG
>JAGGWR010000132.1 GCA_021163445.1 Candidatus Tharpella aukensis | reverse complement strand
GAAGTACCCCAAGGGCACTTCTTCGCTAAAGCTCAGGGCGCAATGAATGTTTTACTTTGTCCTCACATTATAATTTTCTAAAGGGGGGTAGATTTAACGTCTACCCCCTTTACTTTTTTATAGGTTTTGACTAGGTTGTGCTTAAAGTATTGCGATTGTCCGGTTTAATGAATGATGGCTGGTTATGGACTTTGGAGGTTCTTGAGCATGAAAGTACTGGTTGTTGAAGATGAACAGAAAGTGGCCAATTTTTTGCAAAAGGGGTTAAAAGAGGAGCAGTTTGTCGTTGATGTTGCCTACGACGGCCTTGAAGGTGAGAGTCTGGCTCTAGCTAATGAATATGACCTGATTCTTCTTGATGTGATGTTGCCGGGAAAAGATGGGGTTATGGTTTTAGAAACCTTACGAGCCCGCAAAATTGAGACTCCGGTTATTATGTTGACGGCCAAGGATATGGTGGTCGATAAGCTTAAAGGCTTTGAGGCGGGCTGCGATGATTATATTCCCAAACCATTCTCTTTTGAAGAGTTGCTGGCCCGGGTTCGCGCGGTTTTACGCCGTCGCAGCGGGGTGAGTGGCAATGTTCTCAATTTCGCTGATCTGACTTTGGATCTGATCTCACATAAGGTGATACGCGGCGGTAAAGAGATTGAGTTGACGGTCAAAGAGTATGCTCTGATGGAGTACCTGATGCGCAATCCGAATCGGGTTTTGACTCGTACGATGATTACCCAGCAGGTGTGGGACTATAATTTTGATAGTTTTACCAATGTTATAGATGTTTACGTTAACTATCTGCGCAACAAGGTTGACCGTGACTTTCCGCAAAAATTGATTCATACCGTTCGTGGAGTTGGTTATATCCTCAAAGAGGGTGATAAGAAAGAGGGCGGCAAGAAGTGAGGCCGGTCAGTATCCGGGTTAAACTGACGGCTTGGTATGTTCTGGTTTTTGGCGTGGTTCTGGCTTGCTTCTGCATCAGTATCTATGTGATGATGGAGAGTAAGCTCTTGCACTCTGTCGATCGGCGCCTGCAGACTATGGCCGAGCTTATCTCAAAAACCGAGCTTTGTGCCGTGCCCAATTTTCTGCCGCCTGATTTTGAGCGACGCTTGAACCGCATTTTCGGTACCCGGCCGGTAGGTAAATTTGTCAGAGTGCTTGATCTCTCCGGCGAAATCGGTTCGCGTACCGACAATATCGATGAAGATAAGATCCCGGTCAATAAGGATCTTGTTCGTGAGGTGGTCGCCAAAGGTGAAATTATCTACGAAACCCAGACTCCTCTGGGGCCTGATATGCCGATTCGTTTTATTAATTTTCCGGTAAAAAGTTTTAAAGGTAATAAAATTCGCGGTGTTGTTCAAGTTGGAACTTCACTCGGATTTGTTCGCGAATCGATGCGTAATCTACTGGTCGTTTTTTTTCTTCTGGTGCCCACCCTGCTTTTTGTCGCTGCTGTTGTTGGTATCTTTTTGGCCGGTAAAGCATTAAAACCGTTACGTGAAATTGCCCGAACGACTCGTCATATTACGGTTAATAACCTCGAAGAACGAATTACCGTGCCCGTGGCCCGGGATGATGTCGGGCAATTGGCGTCCACTATTAATGGCATGCTGGATCGTCTCTCACTCTCTTTTCAGAAAATCAATCAATTTACGGCTGATGCATCACATGAACTCAGAACGCCGTTGACTATTATGAGGGGTGAGCTTGAAATCGCTCTGCGCGGCGAACGCACGCCGGAAGAGTATCTTGAGACCCTGGGCAGCAGCCTTGAAGAGGTCGAAAGGATGTCAAGGATTGTTAATGATCTGCTCCTGCTTTCTAAAAGTGATATGGGGCAGGAGGTGATGCACCGTGATCCGGTTGACTTGTGTGTCCTTTTAACTAATCTACTTTCACATTTTCGAATTCTTGCAGATGAGCAACGGATTCAGCTCAGTAGTGACCTGGATGAGGTCGAAACAGTTTTTGGTGATCAGCTCAGATTGCGGCAGCTGATGGTTAATTTATTAACCAATGCGATTCGTTATACGCCGGCTGAAGGCAAAATCAATCTGGCTTTGAAAAATGTAGAGTCCGGGGTCGAAATTTCCGTTGCCGATACCGGCATCGGGATTCCGGCTGAAGATATTCCTCGCATCTTTGACCGTTTTTATCGTGCCGACAAGGCGCGCAGTCGCCAATATGGTGGTAGCGGGCTGGGTTTGAGTATTGTTAAATGGATTGTTAATGCTCATCAAGGCACGATCAAGGTAGATAGTGTGGTCGGTGAAGGCAGTGTTTTCAGGGTTGTGCTGCCAACTGAAAAAAAGATCTGAAAAACAGGGAAATTAAGGAAAAATAATTTCTATCTAATGCTCATATAATCTTTGTTTGTTATATTAATTTATAGGAAACTCCTTTTCTTCCTTGTTCGGCGGCTGACCCCTCCTCCTCCTTGTTTAGTTTGTTTTTAGAATTAAATTTTTGGGATCAGCCAACCACCCCTTGACCATCAGGTTGGTCAAGGGGTGGTTTTTTTTGTGAATTTTTCAACGATTTTATATGGAGCTCTTTTTTATGAAAATTTCGTCTTGGTTTAGAAAATCGTCCCACCTGTCCGCACTCTTAATGATTAGCCTGTTGATGGTTTGTACCGTTGATTTGGTTGTTGCCGCACCGATGCCGTCGACCTTTGCTCCTCTGGTGGCCAAATTGACTCCGGCGGTGGTCAATGTTAATACCGAAAAGCGGCTTACTTCTCGTGGTGGGCGTGGTTTTGATTTTCCCAGACATGGCTCGCGGGACTCTTTTGACGATTTTTTTGGTCGGTTTTTTAATCAGTATGACGGTCGTCATCGACGTTCGCAACCACAGTCTGTGAAGAGCCTTGGTTCCGGGTTTATTATCAGTGCGGATGGCTATATTTTGACCAATAATCATGTTGTCGAAGATGCTGATGAGATTAAAGTAACCCTGTCGGACAAGAAAATTTATGACGCACGCCTGGTGGGCCGGGATGAAAAGACAGATCTGGCGATTTTGAAGATTGATGTTGATCACGATCTGCCGTCCGTAAAGCTGGGGGATTCGAGTCAGCTTGAGGTTGGTGATTGGGTGATCGCTATCGGTAATCCTTTCGGTTTGGCTCGTACCGTCACTGCCGGTATTGTCAGTGCTCGTGGCCGCGTTATCGGCTCGGGTCCCTATGATGACTTTATTCAGACTGATGCTTCAATTAATCCCGGTAATTCCGGCGGCCCGCTTTTTAATCTCAAGGGTGAAGTCGTCGGGATTAACACGGCCATCGTTGCCAGTGGACAGGGTATCGGATTCGCAATCCCGGTTAATATGGCCAAAGACCTTTTGCCGCAACTTAAAACCGGTAAAGTTTATCGTGGGCGGCTGGGTGTTTACATTCAAGAGGTGACGCCGGAGTTGGCTGCCTCTTTCGGCCTTGATGAAAAAGATGGTGCAGTTATCTCCCAGGTCATCGAAGATAGTCCTGCGGCCCGGGCTGGTTTGCAGGTGGGTGATATTATTTTGTCAGTTGATGAACAGAAAGTGGAAGAGATGCGGCGTCTGCCACGAATGGTGGCGGCTAAAAAACCGGGTACTAAAGTGAAACTTAAGGTTTTGCGTATGGGTAAAATTCTTGAACTAAATGTTGTATTGGATGATCTTGAAGGTGACAACGAAGAGTATTCGCAGAGCGCGGATGATCGCCTGGAGAACTTAGGTTTGACCGTACGTCAGTTGACGCCGGAGCTGGCGGCCCGTCAGCGTTTGTCAATTGACCAGGGCGTAATTATCAGTCGGCTTGAGCCTGATGGGCTGGCGGCCGGTTCCGGTCTCCAGGCGGGTGATGTTGTCTTGATGCTCAATAATGCAAAAATTGAAACAGTCAGGGATTTCAAGGAAGCCATGCAAGATGGTCAATCCCAGCCCTATCTTCGGTTTTTGGTGCAGCGTCAGCAGAGCCGTCTTTTTGTTGTCATAAAACTGGGTAAATAATATGACAATTGATAATAGTTTGTGGTGGTCACTGACTTGTACTCCGGT
>JAGGWR010000337.1 GCA_021163445.1 Candidatus Tharpella aukensis | reverse complement strand
TTTGAAACGAAGAAAAGTTGATTTTAAACAGGATTTTGAATTTACATTTAATGGGGCTCGCTTGTTTGACCGCGAGAAATATATCCAGGATATTAAAGCCGAGGCGGGAAGTGATTTTGCTGCCATGGGTCAACAGCAGGATTTTATCGGGGACGGTAATAATGCTGCCGTCAATGTTTTGAAACGGACGGTTACCGGGCTGGTCGGTTATCCGATCACCCCTTCCACCCCGATTGCCGAGGGTATGGCGAAAGCCTATGCGGACGGTTTTGTTAATGCCTTCGGTGAACGGATTTTCTACTTTCAGCCAGAAAGTGAACTCGGGGCGATGGCTTTTCTTGAAGGTGCGGCTTCTCAGGGCGGGCGTTATGCGGATAATACTTCATCTCAAGGCTTGACCTATAAATATAAAAACATGTATTCGGTCGCCGGTAAAAGGCTGCCGGTCGTCATGACAATGCAGACTCGCGAGCTCAACAAGGGTGGCTTAAGTATTCATAACGGTCATGCCGACCTTTACGCGGCTCGCGGTGCCGGGTGGCTGCAGTTTATGAGTGCTGATAATCAGGAGTTGCATCACCTGATTCCCCTGGCTTTCAAGGCAATTGAACAGCGTCAGGTAATGTTGCCGGCGATTGTTGCCGGGGAAGGTTTTCAGAAAAGTCACAGTATTGAAAATATCAAGATCGTATCCGACCAGTTCCTTAAATATTTTCTCGGCGAACCTAATCGTCTCTTTCAGCCCGATTTTGACAACCCGGTTCTTATGGGAAGCTTCACTGATATCGGGACAACAATGTCGACCCAGATGAAACAGGATCGGGCCCTGCTGAACGCCAAGAAGTATGTTAAAGCGGCGATGGGGGTTATGAACAAGATACTAGGTACTTCTCTTGACGTGGTCGAAGACTACTATGCAGCCGAGTCCGAATATGTAATAGTTTGTCTTGGTGCCGCAGCCGGCACTATGAAAGAGGCGATTGACTACTATCGCAGCAAAGGAGTTTCGATTGGCCTTTTACGACCGGTACTCTTTTTCCCGGTCTGCACCGAAGAGCTGGCCCGGGGGATTCAAAATGCCAAAGTTGTCTCGGTCCTGGAAAAAACCGCACTTGCGAATGAACGTTATCTTTTGCGTGATGTCAAACATGCGGCATATAATGAGCGTACCGGGCGCTCTTTTAATCCGGTTATCACGTCGGGGATCTATGGTCTCGGGAGCCAGGATTTCAGTATTGAAGATTGCTTTGCGGTAATCGAAAATATGCTGGTGGAAAAACCCATGGGGATTTACGGGGTTGGAATCAAAGGCCCGCAGGTTCTAGAAAAGGTGATTCACGATAATTTTGTCGAGAATGAGGTTGGCGTCGCCTTTGTCGGAGTTGGGGCGGAAGGGGTAAAGACCGCTCAGGAGACTCTGGCCAAAATTATTGCCAAGGCTGGTAAATACGTTCAGACCAGTGCCAAATATGGCGCCTCTCGTAAAGGTGGAATGGTAGTTATGAATGCCCGGGTCGCGACCCGGGCGATTCGAAACTGTTCCGATGTCAGCAAAATGGAGACCCTGGCGGTTTTCAATGATAAATATCTTCTCGATAACAGTTTGCTCGGATTAATTAAGGGGGTTAAGGTTGGTGGTCACCTTGTCGTTAATACGGTTAAGAGTCATGATGAACTGCTCTTGCAGGCGACCCCTAAAGTGCGGGCTTTGCTCGAAAAAGCTATTTTTAACCTGGTTTTGCTTGATGCTACCGGAGCTTCCCTGGCTCAACTGAAGCGCAACCTTCCGGGAACTCCGATTCTCGGAGCGATTAACCGAATTATCGAATTGCTCCCGGTCAAGGCTTTCAACGAAGCCTTTCGCAGTGAGTTGGCGGGTAAGTTTACCGGTCAGAAAGCAGCTCTTGTCGATATTAATATGGAGTTGCTTGAAGTTCCTTACGAGCTTATTCCGGCAACATCTGAATCTAGCCCCAGCGCTACGGCGGTTGCGCTGGTTGAAACTCCAAAAAACCCGGTTGCTGCCGAAGATCTGGCCAAAAAAATCTATTATGACCCACCTCTTTCCCGGGGTTATCATAAAAATGATGAATATGCGACGCTGACTTTCCCATCAGTTTTAGGTGAGAACTATCGTCCTCTCTTTATCGAAAAAGTGCTTGAACCCCTGCAGAAAGGTGAAGATATCCCTTGGGATCAGTTTCACAATATTGTTCCGGCCCGTACCTCCGAGTATAACGATGCCAGTTTGATCGGGAATTCGCTGCCGATTTTTGCAGCTGATAAATGTATTGCCTGCGGACTCTGTATCGCAGCCTGCCCTGATAATGCCTTACGCGTATCGGTGCTTCATGATCGTGAATATGAGGATCTGGCCCAAGCTGAGAAAAAACTTTTTCGTCCTCTCGATTTAAGTAAATTCACCGGTTACGGTGATGCGGTTTTTAAAGATAGCTATCTCAATATTAATGTTATGCCGCAGTATTGTAAAGGGTGCGGAGCTTGTGTTGAGGTTTGTAAAACAAAAGCCTTCAGTATGGTTGACAAGAGTAGTATCAAACTTGAGGGTGAAGAACGTTTTCTCAAGCCCGAGGTCTATGAAAAGGATGTCAGCCCGACGGTCGCTCCTTATGTCAAAGAGAGTCGTTATCTGCAGCAGATGATGTTGCTCTATTCGGGCCAGAAGTTTCTTCCCGGTGGTCATAGCTTATGTCCGGGTTGTGGTGAGGGGATTATTGAAAATCTGGTTTTTGCCGCAGCCGAAATGGTGCGTCGTAATCCTCGCTTGATTGCTGACTTTTATCGCTCGATTCCGACGCTGATGACCCGAGAACACGGACGGGGTTTGCAACATATGATCGATCACGGGTTTAATATCTATACCGTCAATGCGACCGGTTGTGCCGAGGTCTCTTGTATGGCTAATCCTTACAATTGCCGGGTTTATCCCTCAGGTCATTACGGTTTCGGCACCGCCAGCGCCGCCGGTCTCGGCGCCCGGGTCTCTCTTTTTAATGCCTTCCGCAATCTCTATCTCGATAAATTGACCAAGGTTCTGGTCTTTGGCGGCGATGGTTCTTTTTACGATATCGGGAACCAAGGTCTTAACTTTGCCTTGGGTGAAGATCAGGATGTGACCTGGATTATCTATAATAACGAAGCCTATATGAATACCGGTTTCCAGAAGTCCGGGGCCAGCCGTTTCGGTTCGAACCGAACGACTTCTCCCTACGGCATGGAATTGCAGGGAAAGGATGATTTTCATCGCGAAATTGTCGGTCAGGCGATGGTTATCCCCGGCGTTTATGTTGCCCGTCTCTCATTGTCCAACCCGATGCATGCGATGCGTATTCTGACTGAGGCGATCGCCTACAAAGGCCCCTCATTGATTGAATTTTTCTCGCCCTGTCCTACAGGCCAGGGCATGGCGACCGACGATCTGCCGATCCGGCTTTCCAAAATGATGGTCGACTCCAGAGCCTGGACGGTTTTTACGCGTAAACCGTATGCCCTAATTGATCTGACCGGTAACCCCGACCCTGAAGAGATTTATCCCAAGCCTCGTAAAGTCAAAGGGAAAGAGGTGCCGCCTACGACTTTTCGCGATATTGTCGCTCTTTTGGGCCAGTTTACCGGCGACGAGAAAACCATTAACGAGATCGTTAAAGTCAATGAACGGCAAAATCTCTACCTCTGGTGCCTTAATCAACATCGGGCCGGAATCCGTCAGGAAATGCCCGATGCCGATGAGATTGAACGTTT
>JAGGWR010000299.1 GCA_021163445.1 Candidatus Tharpella aukensis | reverse complement strand
GAAATGGTTGAGGTGGCTAATAATAAGGGAGCTGGTTTTGTCGACTATTGGTGGTCTAAACCCGGCGAGACCGAAGCCAGTCCGAAACTTTCCTATGTCAAACTCTTTAAACCCTGGGGTTGGATTGTTGGTATGGGAACCTATGTAGACCAGATCGATAGCGCCGTTGTAGTTGAGGCGGGTGAATTTTCTCAGGCGATAAATAATGTCAGGAACCGGGTAATCATGGTGGCGGCCCTCTTTATTCTTTTTGCCATCTTTTTGACGGCCTGGATTCTTCGTTTGGCTCTGGCTCGACCCTTACGTAGAGTTATAAACATGATTCATGATGTTGCCGAAGGCGAAGGTGATCTGACCAAACGTCTGGATGTCAAATCGGGTGACGAACTTGAAGAACTCGCCGGTGGTGTAAATTCTATCATTTCCAACCAGCAAGCTATGCTGAGAAAAATGATCAAGGGCATGGAAGAGTTGAACACCTCATCTTCGCAATTACTTGAAATCTCCAATAGTATGTCCCAGGAGACCGATAATACCTCAGCCAAAGCCCATAGTGTTGCGGTTGCGGCCGAAGAGATGAATGCTAATATGGGAACAGTTGCGGCCGCGACCGAAGAGGCGGTAACCAATTTAACCACCATAGCTTCCGGGGCTGAAGAGATGAGTGCCACGATTGACGAAATCGTCAAAAACACTGGTTCCGGTAAAGAGATAACCAGTCGGGCTGTCGCTCAGTCGGAAAATGCTTCACGCCAGGTTGATGAACTTGGCCAGGCTGCGAAGGAGATCGATAAAGTTACAGAAACGATTACGGCGATCTCCTCTCAAACTAACCTTTTGGCCTTAAATGCGACAATCGAAGCGGCTCGAGCCGGTGAAGCCGGTAAAGGTTTTGCCGTTGTTGCTAATGAAATTAAAGATCTGGCTCGGCAAACCGCTGCCGCAACCGAAGAGATTGCCGGAAAAATCAAAAGTATACAGGAGTCTACAGGAGTTACAGTCAAGGATATCAACGAAATTGCCAAGATCAGCGGTGAGGTTGACGAAATTGTCAGCAGTATCGCTTCTGCTGTAGATGAACAGGCCACTACAACCCGGGAGATTGCTGAGAATGTAGCTCAAGCTTCACTCGGATTTGAAGAGGTTAACACCAATATTGCTCAGACCACTGAAGTTTCCTCTTCGATCAGCCAGGACATTGCCGAGGTCAATCAGGCTGCCGGAGAGATCAATAATTTTGGTTCTCAGATTCAGCAGAGCGCCCACGGTTTGAGCACTTTAGCTGAAAACATTAATGCGTTGATGAGTAAATTCAAGGTTTAGTTATTGTCAAGGTACGGATGTAACTTAGCCATCCCGTTACTTTTTACGAATGCATCAATATATGAAAGGTCGGGAAGAGATTCTTTTCCCGGCCTTTCATATGTTATTCTATTTTCCTTTCAGGTTACTGCCATGATACGTATCGCTCTGTTTATTCTCTGCACCATTTTTTTTATTCGTTTCTCCCGGCGGGCTTTGGCTAGTCCGGGAAGTCATGGGTTTTATCGATTTTTTGTTTTTGAAGGGCTTTTACTGCTGGTTTTGCTGAATCATCCCTATTGGTTCAGGGAACCATTTTCACCGTTACATCTTGTTTCCTGGTTTTGTTTAGGTGTCTCAATCTATTTTGTTATTCACTCTTTTGTTTTGCTCAAGCAGCGTGGCGGACATGCTGGAAGGGAGGAAATGCCGGAGAACCACTCGTTTGAAAATACCGTCCGGGTTGTGGAAGAGGGGCTTTATCGTTATATTCGACATCCGATGTATGCATCTCTGCTTTTTTTGGGGTGGGGTGCTTTCTTTAAACATATTACGTTGTTAAATATTGGTCTGATTATTTTAGTGAGTGCCTTTCTGGTGGCGGTGGCAAAAGTGGAGGAACGTGAAAATATTAATTTTTTTGGCTTAGAGTATGCCGACTATATGCAACGGACAAAGATGTTTATTCCCTGGTTACTGTAAAACTAGTTGCACCCCCCCTTGAAAAGTAATTTTCTGTCAGATTCCTCCCTGATTGTTTAATATGAATATTTTGTTATAAACTTTAGGCCCTTTTATGTTAATATAAGGTTTATGCAGAAATAGATTTATAAAATTGGTGGCGGCAAAAGAAAAGGGTTTCATGAAAAAAGTTTTAGTGCTCTATTATTCGCAAAGCGGGCAGCTTAAAAAGGTTATGGATCGTATTGTTATGCCCTTGAAGCATGATGATGAGATCGAGTGTGATTATCGGGCCATCAAGCCGCTGCATCCATATCCGTACCCATGGCTTTTTTATAATTTTTTTAATGTTTTTCCCGAAGCCGTCTATCTTGATGGATGTGATGTCAAACCGATAAAAGTGCAGGACGAGTACGATTTGATCGTGCTGGGCTACACGTCATGGTTTCTCTCGCCTTCAATCCCGGTAACCGGTTTTTTGCAAAGCGATCAGGCGAAACGTCTCTTTAAAGATAAGCCGGTCGTGACCGTGATTGCCTGTCGTGACATGTGGTTGGTTGCCCAAGAGAAGATGAAGTCACTGCTTAAAGGTCTTGGGGCTCGATTGCTCGATAATGTGGTCTTGACGGATCAGGGGAAATCGCTTTACACATTCGTTACAACACCACGCTGGTTACTTACCGGGAAGAAGGATGCCTTTTGGTTTTTTCCCCAAGCCGGGATTTCCGAAGAGGAGATTGCGGCGGCGTCACGTTTTGGCGAACGTTTAAGTTCCGCCTTAGGTAAAGATGAAGAGAAACATAGCGCTTCGATGCTAAACCACCTGGGTGCCGTTAATGTTAACGGTAAACTGATCGCGTCCGAGCGTATCGCCCACCGCAGCTTTTTAATCTGGAGCAAGTTGATTAAAAAAGCGGGGAAGCCGAACTCTCAGGGACGCAATGTTGTCATCACGATCTACGCGATCTTTCTGTTGCTGTTAATCGTGACGCTTGTGCCGTTGAATATGCTGATCCGCAAGCTTATTTATCCCTTTAGAAAAAAAGCCATTGACGAAGCTGTTATTAATTATGAACTTCCTTCAGGAAGGTGAAAATAGAGCATGACACAAAAAGTTTACATAAATAATATTGCAGCCTTTTTGCCCAATCAACCGGTTTCCAATGAAGTCATGGAGTCGGTTTTAGGGCAGGTTGGTGAACGACCATCCCGGGTGCGTAAAATGATTTTGCGCAGTAATAAGATAACCTCCAGATATTATGCGATTGATCCTGACAGTGGTGCCGCCACCCATAGCAATGCCGAATTAACCGCCGTAGCGATTCGCAAACTTGGCGAACAAGGATGTAATATTGATGATATTGAGTTGCTGGCCTGTGGCACGACGTTGCCGGATCAGTTGATGCCGAATCACGCTTTGATGGTGCATGGAGAGCTTGGGATTCCTCCTTGTGAAGTGATTGCGACGGCCGGTATTTGCCTGGCCGGAACGATGTCGCTTAAGTATGGCTATCTGTCGATTCTCGCCGGGCAGAGCAGTAATGCCGTGGCTACCGGCTCGGAGAATATCTCCTCAATGATGCGCGGTTGGAGTTTTGCGGAAGAGATCGGTTTACGGGTTGCTCAACTAGAAAAGAATCCGGCCATCGCTTTTGAAAAGGATTTTCTGCGCTGGATGTTGAGTGATGGTGCCGGTGCGCTCTGGATGAGTAATAGACCCAATCCCGAGGGGATATCCCTGCAGGTTGATTGGATCTATCAGAAATCCTATGCTAATGAACTTGACGCCTGTATGTACGCCGGAGCGGACAAGTTGGCCGATGGTAAATTAAAGGGGTGGCGTGAGTACCTTCCCCAGGCATGGTTGGAACAGTCAATTTTTCCGATCAAACAGGACGTTAAATTGCTCAACGAGAAGATTGTCGAATACACCGTGACTAAACCGCTTTTAGAGCTGGTTGAACAGGGTAAAGTCGAGGCGGAAAAGATCAATTGGTACCTGCCGCACTACTCATCCGGATTTTTCCGCGACAAGGTTTACGAGGGGATGCAGGCGGCCGGATGTGACATTCCTCAAGAGAAGTGGTTTACGAATTTAAGTTCAAAAGGCAATACCGGTTCGGCCTCGATCTATATTATTTTGGAAGAGCTCTTTAATTCGGGCCGCTTGAAAAAAGGGGAGAAACTGCTCTGTTTCATCCCTGAAAGTGGTCGTTTTTCAACTGCATTTATGCATCTGACGGTGGTCTGAATGGAGAGTGACCGGGTTCCTCAAGACAATATCTCGACGCTTGCCAACCATAAAAAAGCGATCTATGCGACCAGTGGGACGGGTGGTTCCTACGGGATTGTCGCTTCGTCGGGTTGGGAGGTTGAAGAAGAGGTCACCAGACAGGCGCTTAAGGAGCTTGAACGTCTTTCGCACGAAGCTTACCTCAAAGTTCTTTCAGGAGAAGTCTCGCCCTTGTATTTTCATATGTACGATCAACGCATGGACTTACAGGTTCTCGCCCAAACCACCGGGATCTTTAAGTGGCGCCTCAAGCGTCATTTCAACCCGCAGGTTTTTGTCAATCTTTCCCCCAAAATGCTTGAACGTCATGCCTCGGCGTTGGGTCTTAGCGTAGATGAACTTTGCCGATTGCCGAATGTTTGCGAGGAAAGTGGTGCCTAAGCAAACTTTTGAACATGCTCACTCGGCCCACTGTGAAAGCGGTGTGATGTCGCTGTTGCTGAGTCATCACGGCCTGCCGCTCTCCGAGGCGATGGTTTTTGGTCTCTCTAATGCCTTGATGTTTGCTTATATTCCGTTTGTCAAACTTGGCGGGATGCCGTTGATCGCCTACCGGAGAATGCCTAAAGCAATCATTAAGGGATTACAGAAAAATCTGGGCTTGGAGATGAAGATGCAGACCTTTTCCGATCCGCAAAAAGGCAGTCAAGCTCTTGACGCCTTGGTGGCCCAGGGCCGGATTGTCGGCGCGCAAAGTTCGGTCTTTTGGCTGCCCTATTTTCCCCCGGAGATGCGTTTTCATTTTAATGCTCATAATCTAATTGTTTACGGCAAAGAGGGTGATGAATATCTGGTCAGTGATCCGGTCTTTGAGACTCCGGTACGTTGTCAGGAAAAGGCTTTGGAGAAGGCCCGTTTTGTTAAGGGAGTGATGTCTCCTAAAGGGTTACTTTACTATCCAATCAAAGTCCCGGAAACAATTCCTTACGAAATAGTTATTCCGAAGGTCATAAAAAAAACGGCTAAGGCGATGTTGAAAACCCCGGTTCCGGTAGCCGGGCTCAGCGGGATTCGGGCTTTAGCAAAAAATATCGGCAAATTGGCGAAAAAAGATCGTCGTTACGCAAAACTCTTTTTGGGACATATCATTAGGATGCAGGAGGAGATCGGCACCGGCGGCGCCGGTTTTCGTTTTATCTACGCTTCGTTTCTGCAGGAGGCGGGTACGCTGCTTGAGAGCTCGCAACTTAAAGAGGCGTCACAAATGATGACTCTGGTCGGGGATCAGTGGCGTGAATTTGCCTTGCTCATAGTCAAAGCGATCCGGAGCAAAAAAAGTCAGCCAATTGACTTTGCCGCTCTAAAAAACAAACTTGAAAGCGTCGCCGCCGCCGAAGCTGAAGTTTATAGAAAACTCCTCATCAACTTTCCATGATTACCATCCAAAATCTGGTTAAACGTTACGATGATCTGCTCGCCCTGGATCACATCGACCTGAGTATCGGGAAAGGTGTTATTTTCGGCCTGCTCGGGCCCAATGGCGCCGGAAAAACGACACTGGTTTCGATTCTTAACGGTTTGACCAATTTTCAAGAGGGAGAAATCAAGGTTTTTGGACTGCCGTTGACGAAAGAGCTGGCAGCGATCCGCAAACGTTGTGCCTTTATCCCTCAGGCTCTGGCTCTCTACGAAAATTTGAGCGTGATTGAGAATCTTCGGTTTTTTGCCGGGATTCAAAAGATTACCGGGGCGGACTTACGCCACAATCTTGATTATGCGATCTCCGTTAACCGGCTCCAGCCGATGCTCAAACAAAAAGCCGGCACGCTTTCCGGAGGTCAGAAGCGGCGGCTCAATATCGCTATCGGGCTGCTCAATAATCCTGAAATTCTCTACTTTGACGAACCGACCGTCGGTATCGATCCCGACGGTCGCAACGAGATCTTAGAGACCATTCGCAATTTTAAAAATGATGCCAAGACGGTTATCTATACCTCCCATTATATGCCTGAGATTGAGAAACTTTGTGATGAAGTCGCGATCATTGATCGGGGTCGGATTATTCGTCAGGGGTTGCTCGAAACCATGCTCCAGGAAGAGAAAGATACCAATCTTGAATCCCTGTTTATACGTTTGACCTCATCTTCCCATGAGGGCAGCTATGTTTAAGGCGATGTTGATCAAAGAGTTTATTTTGGTCTGGCGTGATAAATATGCCCTGGCAGCACTCTTTATTATGCCTTCAGTTTTTATCCTGATTATGTCGGTGGCACTTAAAGATACATTCAATCGTGAACGGACACTGTTGAACTATGCCGTAGTTGATCAGGATCAAACTCCCCAAAGTGCAAAAGTGCGGGCGTTTCTGGCTGATAATCGGGCTCTGCAGGAACAGCATCTGACGATTTCAGGGGCTGTAGAGCGTCAGCTGGCTCTGCATGATGATTTGCACTTTGTCCTGGTAATTCCAAAAGGTTTTTCTGAAAGCTCTACCCAAATGAAATCGAAAGAGGGCAAATTTCAGCTCTATGCGGCTCCAGATGTCAGGCCGGAGATGCTCTCTCTCTTTAAAGCTGAAATTGCTCTGGGCGTGACCCGTCTGCGGATCGAAAAGCTGAAAACCGAGCTCGCTCCTTATTTACCCGAGCTGGCGCAAGAACTTGAGGCGATCGATTTTCATGGCGAAGGTCTGGTCAATGTCCGTTTTAATGCCCTGGCTGCCGATGAAAAGCCGACTTCCACTCAGCAAAGTGTGCCTTCGTGGATCGTCTTCGGGATGTTTTTTATTATTATCCCGATGTCAACAATCTTTATCAGCGAACGCAAACAGAACACGTTGATGCGCATGAGTGCGATGAATATTTCGATCCCGGCGCTTTTTGCCGGTAAAATAGTACCATACATGGTCATCAACCAGATTCAGGTTTGGCTGATGATCGCCGTCGGTATTTTCATCGTCCCGTTTTTCGGTGCCGATGCTTTGACCCTTGGTCGTTCGCTTGGTGGTCTGGTTATGGTTTCGTTGGGGCTTAGTCTGGCCGCTATTGGGACTTCGGTATTAATTGCCGTGTCGGTGGCGACGGTGGAGCAGGCTACGACAATCGGCGGCATTACTAATATTTTGTTGGGTGCGATCGGCGGCATCATGGTGCCCAAATTCTATATGCCGTCATCGATGCAGGAGCTTGCCAATTTATCTCCGATGTCATGGGGACTTGAAGGTTTCCTGGATATCTTTCTGCGCGGTCTCGGCCCTGAAGCGGTGGTTGTCGACTCACTTAAATTAGCCGGTTTCGGTGCGGGCCTGCTCCTGATTGCCGGGGTCGTATTTAGCCACAGAATAAGAAGAGGAATATGAAAGGCTCTTTAGACGAAGCGTTGAAACGGCGCTTGAAAATAATGATCATTGAAGAGTGTGAAAAAGAGGAAGTGACGCCTGACGATGTGGATGACGATGTGCAGCTTTTCTCGGATGCGAGCGGGCTCGAACTTGATTCACTCGATGCATTGCAGATCTTGATGGGGCTCCAGATTCAGTTCGGAATCCGTCTTGAAGACAGCAAGGCCTTTCGCCGGCATGTGACAACGATCAACGAGCTGGCAGACTTTATTCAGCCGGATTAGGAAAATAATGATCACAATACTCGGTGGAGAACTGCTCTGTTCCTTGGGAGATGCTTCTGAAAGGTTTGACGCCCTGCGCACGGGCAAGCCGAAGATCGGGACGATAAACGTAAATGTCGGTGGTGCCAAAGCCACATATCCTTACTACCATATCGACGAGACCCCTCGTAAAAGTGACCCCTCGATTGTTGATAGTTATCTTGACCGGGTGGTCAATGGTTTATTGGAAAAACTTAAGTTTAAACCAGCCTCCCTGACCAATGTCGGGGTATTCCTGGGCTCGTCATCTATCGACTACTCTCTGGCTTGGCCGATCGAAGAGGATGTCGATGATGACTTTGTCGCACGATGTAAACGTGAACGTGTGGGTGGCGGAAAATATCTGGAGAGTCTGATGCAGCGTTTTGGTTTTACCGGGCCATCTTTAACTTTCAATACTGCGTGTACCTCCAGTGCCAATGCTTTAATGAGTGCGGCTTCGATGTTGGCTGGTAATATTATTGATTACGCTCTGGTTTTAGGCTTGGAACTCTACTCCCCGACAACTCTCGAAGGCTTTGCGATGATGCAATTGCTCTCTCCGGATGCCATCTGCCCCTTCGACAAAAATCGCAACGGAATTGTTTTGGGTGAAGCAGTAAGTGCCGTATTGCTCAGTCGCGAAGAGATTATGGCGTCGCCCTGGCGCTATCTTGGCGGGAAAAGCAGCTGTGAAACCTATAGTGTAACCAGTGCGGATCCAAGTGGTGCAGGGGTTGCCCAGGTGATGCGCGAAGCGTTAGAAGATTCCGGGACAGTTTCAGAGGCGATTATTGCCGTCAAAGCGCACGGCACCGCCAGCAACTTAAATGACCTGGCCGAGATGTGCGGGATGGAACAGGTTTTCAAGGTGTTGCCGCCCTATCTTTCCTTAAAGCCTTACCTTGGGCATACGCTTGGCGGCTGCGGTGTGGCCGAGCTTTTATTGATGATGGAGAGTGTCGATGCCGGGTTCATTCCGGCGTCACTCAATTGCAAAACCCTCGATAGCAAGTTTTCTCAAGCCCCGATCGGCAACCTGATGTCGGTAACCTCGGGTCATATTATGCTCAATTATTTCGGTTTCGGCGGCAACAACACTTCGTTTATTATCGAGAAAACAGCACCATGATCTATATTCATGCCATCGGTATCCATAACACCATCCCTGATAACCAACTACCTGATCTAAAATGCGAACTTAAAGCTTTAAGTGGTAAAGTCTACCGCCGAATAGATCATTTTATCCAGCTGGCAATTATCGGGGCTCATAAAGCCGTAGGCGAATTGAACCTGTCGCCTCAGACCGCGATCTACATGACTTCCGGTCAAGGTGATATCATGGTCTTTGACCGGGTTCGTCGGCAGCGTTATTTTCAGAAAATGCTCTCAAAACCGGTTGATTTTGTAAATCTATCGAGCAACGCCGCCGGTTTCTATGTCGCCTCTCATCTTGGTCTCAAGGGTAAAAATCTTTTTCTTTTACATCACCATTTTCCGGTTCAGGTGACGCTGCTGGCAGCCCAAAATGCGCTCAATTTGAGGCAACAGAAAGCGATATTGGTCGGCGGTGTCGATGAGTGGATTCCGAAACCGGAACTGGCTAAAAAACTTTTGGGAGTTGATGAGGCGACCGTTTTGGGTGAGGGGAGCAATTGGCTGCTGCTCAAGGCTGAAGCCGAAGCGGCGCTCGCGACCTTTGCGCTGGAGCCCGGAACCTTGGACAAAATAGAGCTGCAACGACTCTTGTTGTCTGTCGAGGCGGGAACCTTTCTCGCTTTCGGCAGCCGTTTCCCGGCTGCCGAAGTGGCCGATATTATGTTGATAAATAAGGGCTGTAAGCGTTACCATTTCGAGGCATCTTGCGCTTATTATGAGACTTTGCCGTTATATGTCTTGAATCGGTTTTTGGGCCAGGAACAGGGGCGGTTGCTTCATCTTGATGTTAGCAAGGGTCGTTATATGGTTATGAGGGTTGACAATAACACTTAGCACTTTATGTTCAGGGATAGTTCTTGACATGCCAAGGTGGTTAAATTAATCTACTTATGTTCAGATTATGAATCCAAACTTCTTAGATATTTGAAACAAAATAAAATCAGACCTTTAAAGTAAGACAATTGAAGTTGTAAACCCATACTATTGCAACAAGTCAGAAAGTTGAGCCCTTATTTAAAGACAGGTGTTTTTATGAGTGAAGAATCAATTAGTCGTTTGCAACGGATGGATAAAGAAGAACTGATCCAGCAGATTCTATCCTTGCGCCAGGAGAATGAAACTTTGCTTGGCCGGTTGCAGAAAAGTGAGGAGATGTTCAAGGTGCTTGCTGATAATGTGCAGGCGGCAGTACATATAATAGATGAAAATGGTGAAATTATTTATGCGAATCCTTTTATGCAGACGTTGACCGGATATACACTGGAAGAGTTGTTCCGTTTGCCGGGGTTTAGTTTAATTCATCCAGACTGTCTCGAGACTGCTATAGAGAGAAATAAGGCTCGAATTCGTGGAGAGGATGTCCCGGGTCTGTATGATCTTAAACTCAAAATAAAAGGCGGTGATTTTAAATGGGTTGAACTTCATATGGAGACCTTTGAATCTAATGAGCAGAAGTTTTCTTTTGGCACCGCCATCGATATAACATCAAGGAAAAAGATCGAAGATGACTTGCGCCTCAGTGAAGAGAAATTCAAAGCCTTTACCGAAAATGCCCAGGTGATGATCTACACTTATGATCGTAAAGGAAAATTTACCTATATAAATAAAATGTGTGAAGTGCTGACCGGATACCCCCGGGACGAACTTATGGGGATGAATTTTACCAAGCTTCTCCATGAAGATTATAAAAATTTGAGTGTTAATCGAGCCGCCGCCCGCAGGTCGGATGAAACCCCCGGGGCTTCCTATGATTATGTCGGTGTGAAAAAAGATGGCAGTCTCCGTTGGTGGGAGTTGTCGGGAGTTCCGTTAGTGGGGGCTGATGGTGAAGTAACGGTTCTCGGCAGCGCTATCGATATTACCGACAGGGTTGAATCGGAACAGGCCTTGAAAGAGAGTGAGGAGAAATTTCGAGCCCTGTTTGAACGCTCCTCCAATCCGATGCTGCTTCTGGGTGAAGAGGGTTTTTTTGATTGTAACCAGGCGGCATTGAAATTGATGAAAGCTAAAAGCAAGGATGAAATACTTGCCCATCCATCCCGCCTGTCACCGCCCAGGCAACCCGATGGCTGTTCGTCGAAGAGCAAAGCTGAAATCATGATCAAACAGGCGCATGCGACCGGTTTTCATCGTTTTGAATGGCTCCATTGCGATCTGGAAGGTAGCGAGTTCTGGGCTGATGTCTCTTTGACGGTGGTTCCTTTTGAGAACCGGGAGATTGTTTATACAGTCTGGCGTGATATCTCCACATTCAAGGAACTTGAACATCTTTTGCGGGATGAACGGGAGCAACTTCTGGTAACTCTGCGCAGTATTGGTGACGCGGTTATCACCACCGATCTTGACGGGATGGTGGTATTGATGAATCGGGTTGCTGAAAGCTTGACCGGCTGGCGACATTGTGAAGCTATCGGTCATAATATTGATGAGGTTCTCGATATTGTCAAAAATAAAACCGGGGAACCGGCCCAAAATCCGCTTGATCAGGCGATCCGTCAAGGGGTGATTTTGGAGCTTGAAGATGATATTCTGCTGCGTTCTCGTAATGGTCAGGAGTTTAAGATTGCCGACAGCGCTTCTCCGATTCGGGATGAAGATAGCAAGATTATCGGTGGAGTCCTGGTTTTTCGTGATGTTACTGATCGCGAACGTATGCAGGAAGAGGTCTTGAAACTAAGAAAACTTGAGAGCGTCGGCCGTCTGGCCGGGGGAATTGCTCACGATTTTAATAATTTGCTGACCGGAATTATGGGTAACATTGAGGTTGCCGTGATGAGACTCGATTCGCAACCGGAAAAGGCTTATGTAAATCTTGAGAAGGCTCTGAAAGCCTCGCGGCGAGCGGCGGATCTAACGCAAAAGCTGCTGACTTTCGCCAAAGGTGGTGAGCCGATCAAAGAGATGGCGGAGATTGGTGAAATTATCAAGGATTCAGCCGAGTTTTCTCTGCTTGGGTCGAAAATAGCTCTCTCCCTCGAAATCCCGGAGAATCTTTGGGCGGCTGAAGTGGATTCCGGCCAGATCAGTCAAGTGATTCAGAATCTGGTGATCAATGCTGTTCATGCCATGCCGAAAGGCGGGACGATCTCTATTTCAGGTGAAAACGTGGATTTGGGTTCCGCGCAAACTGCAAGTCTGCCCATTAAGCCCGGATCCTATGTCAAGATCTCAGTACGAGACCAGGGTTGCGGGATTAGTAAAGAGTTGCAGGAAAAAATTTTTGATCCCTTCTTTACGACCAAGAAGGAAGGCAGCGGCTTGGGGTTGTCGGTGATTCATTCGATTGTCAACAAGCATGATGGCTACATCGGTGTTCAATCAGAGCCGGGCTGTTTTACTGAATTCACATTCTACTTGCCCTCTCTCGGAGTGGTTTTTATAAGTCAGGCAAAGGCGGTACCCGAAAGCGTTTTGCCGATTTCGGCGAGCCGCATCTTGGTGATGGATGATGAAGAGGTTGTTCGCGAAACCATAACCGAAATCTTAACTACCTTTGGTTATGAGGTGGAGGTTGTCAGCGATGGTCAACAGGCTCTGGAAAAATATCGGGAGCAGGAGTTCGCACTGGTGATCATGGATCTGACGATTCCCGGAGGCTTAGGCGGGCGCGAGACCATTAAACTGCTCAAGGAATTTGATCCTCAGGTGAAAGCGGTGGTTTCCAGTGGTTACGCTAATGATCCGGTAGTTGCCGAGTACGAAAAGTATGGTTTTTGCGGTTTTCTTAATAAACCCTATATTATTGAAGATCTGTTGCAACTTTTGAAAAAAGTATTGGCAGGTTAATGTAAAGAAAAGGTAACTATTCGGCGTGTTCTGGTTTCGAACTATCTCGGTACGGGGACATACCTCCAGGCCGGGCTTCAGCCCGTGACGAGCTGAGCTGTGTCCCCTTCGAAGTGGGCGAAGCGATGTTCGCCGCCATTTGCTGTAACGTTATGGTTAAATATGTTGAATAGTTACAAAAAAAGGAGAAATAGATGAGTCAGCATAAAGCAAGTGAAAACGATGTTTATAGTCAATTGGCCAAGCATCTTGATAACCTGCCAGCCGGTTTTCCGGCGACTGAGAGCGGGGTTGAGTTACGGATTTTAAGGAAATTATTTACTCCAGAAGAGGCGCAGGTCGCTCTGGGTCTGAGGATGATGCCGGAACCGACCGCAAAAATTGCCAAACGTCTGCAAAAAGATAGTGTTGTGCTCGAATCGATGCTTGATGAGATGTCGCATAAGGGTTTGATTTTTCGTGCCCGTAAGGGTGATGTGACCCTCTATATGGCGACCCAGTTTGTGGTCGGTATCTGGGAGTACCATGTCAACGATCTTGATGAAGATTTGATTAAAGATGTTAATGAATATGTGCCTTTTCTCATGGAGAAGACCTGGGCCGAAATGGAGACCAAGCAGCTGCGGGTAATTCCCATATCTGAAAGTGTTCCGAACGAAGCTTCAATCATGCCTTACGAAGAGGCGGGAACAATTATTAAAAGTCAGTCCAAGATTGTGGTTGCACCCTGTATCTGCCGCACAGAACAGAAGATGATGGGTGAAGGTTGTGATAGTCCGATGGAGGCTTGTTTCATTTTTGGGGTGGCCGCTTATTACTATGAGGAGAACGGTTTGGGGCGCTCGGTTTCTCAGGAAGAAGCTTTGCAGCTAATGCAAAAAGGTCTTGATGCCGGTCTTGTCCTGCAACCCAGCAATTCGCAGAAATCGATTAATATCTGTATGTGCTGCGGTTGCTGCTGTCAAATATTGAAAAACCTCAAAAAGATGCCGCAGCCGGCAGCGATGATAGATTCCAACTATTATTCCGAAGTCGACGGTGAGCAATGTGTTGCTTGCGGCGATTGTGTCGAACGTTGTCCGATGGATGCTATCGAGATTGAGGATACGGCAAAAGTTGACTTGGATCGCTGTATCGGGTGTGGCGTTTGTATACCGGTTTGTGATTATGACGCTTTGCATCTCAATCAGAAAGATGAAGGCTTACGCACAGTTCCACCTGAAACTATGGTTAAAACTTATATGAAGATGGCCCAGGAACGCGGCAAAATGGCTTCGTAAAATGTCCAGCTAGCTTCGTTGCGCTTCAACCATCGTCACTGCGGCGTACTTAATGTACGCCTCATTCCTCAGGTTTCGCGCCGTGAGCGACAGCGAGGAAGTACTCTTGGGGTGCGCGCCTCGTATCTGAACATTTTACTTTGCCATTAATTGATTGGATTTTTTTTACGAGTGTAACATGCA
Source organism: Candidatus Tharpella aukensis (assembly GCA_021163445.1). Taxonomy (GTDB): domain Bacteria; phylum Desulfobacterota; class Anaeroferrophillalia; order Anaeroferrophillales; family Tharpellaceae; genus Tharpella; species Tharpella aukensis. Next base: position 716 of record JAGGWR010000299.1, on the reverse strand, counting down.
TGAATTGCCGGTTATTGAAAATATTCTTAAAGTGGTGTTGGCCCATGCGGCAAAACATCGGGTTAGAAAAGTGGTGGCGATCCACCTTGAGGTGGGTGAACTAAGTGATCTTGAAGATCAATGGATGCAGCGTTATTTCGACCATTTAAGTAAGGGGAGCCGAGCTGAAAAGGCCAGACTTGTAATTGAACGGGTTCCGGCCCGGCTGGAGTGCGCTCAATGTGGTGAGACTTTTCCCTTTACGACAGCTCAGGATGAAAGTAATGCCTGCCCGGCTTGCGCCGCCAGTGATTGTCGTCTGATTGCCGGTCAGGGTTATTTTGTCAAGAACCTGGAGGCTTTATGAGAGGTTTTATGAGGAGGCTTAATATAATATGAGTGATGAAATTCGCTTGATTGAGGTGAAAGAGGAGATCTTTGCCGATAATCGCAAGGTTGCTGATGATCTGCGGGAGCGACTGCTTAAGGAAAAGACTTTTTTGCTCAACCTGATGGCCTCTCCCGGAGCCGGTAAAACCAGTCTGGTGGTTAAAACTATTGCCGGGTTGTCTCAGGAACTTAAATTGGGGGTGATTGAGGCCGATATCGATTCGATGGTCGATGCTGAAACCGTGGCGGCGGCCGGGGTTCCGGCGGTACAACTGCGCACCGGCGGCTTTTGCCATGTCGATGCCTCAATGGTGGGCAAAGGTCTGGAAGGGTTGGCGGTCGAAGAT
>JAGGWR010000293.1 GCA_021163445.1 Candidatus Tharpella aukensis | reverse complement strand
TGTTGATTATTAATAGTCCAGGTTTAACCTCGGTGGTTTCGCCACCATTAATTTCGTAAATTCCATAAGATACTTCAGAGTTCGGCTGATAATTTGAGTTACCAAAACCGGCGATCAACTCATAAGTACCGGCGGGGAAGGGGTAGGTGCTATCATTTTTAATGTTTTTTAAAGTTCTTAAAACCTTATTGTCTTTTTTTCTGATGATTTTGAGTTCATTTAAACTTCGTAATCCCGGTTCTGAAATAACAACTCTTAGTTTACCGAGGCCGGTACTCCTTTTCTTGACTGTACTCTTGGCTTTCTCAAATTCAACCTTTTTAACCACCTCTTTTTCAACAGTTTTAAAGGCAGCCAGCAGGGAAGAGTAGTCCGCAGCGCCAAAATACGCACCTCCTCCAGCCTCAGCCATACAAGAGAGTTGCTCTTTTTGTTTGCTGTTAACGCTAAAACCGACAACATGAAGAATAAATTTAATGCCGGAATCTTTTAAGCTCTTTACTACCGCACAAGGGGAGTCATGGCAGGTCTCTTCACCATCACTGAGCAAAACGATGGTGGTTTCCGTCTCTTTATTCTTTAGCTGATTGGCAACATTTTCTATTGCCGCAGCCATGGGAGTCATACCCTTTGGGTTGAGAGCCATAACTTTTTGCAGTAACCCATTTCGGTCATCAGATCCGGGCGGGATCAAGGTCTCTATATCGTTGCAGTCTCCTTTGCGATTATGGCCGTAAGCCGTGAGTCCTATCCGCACTTCAGCCGGAATAGAGGGAATGATCTCACGCATTACCTGCTTTGCGGTCTCCATCCTGGTTTGGTTTCCAGTGTTGCTCCACATGGAACCTGAGGCATCAATGATAAACATCATTTCAGGATATTGGGTTTTAGCTTGTGCTCCTGTTGCTGTAAATAAACTTAAAAAGATGACTACAGTTGACAGCAAAGATATAAATGATCGCATGATTCCCCCTGTGGTTTCCTATGTGTTTAGTTTTCCTTTTTAAACCAATCTTGATCACCATAAAGTTCTTCTGCACATTCATTGCAAATACCATGGCTGAAATCAGCCTCAGAGCGCTCACTGATGTATGATTCAATCTGGTTCCAATATCCTTTATCATCTCTTATTTTTTTACATTTTGCACAAATAGGCAGTATCCCTTGGAGTCTTTTAACGTGTTGCAAAGTCTGTAGCAGTTCTGTGGCAATTTTGTTTTTTTCATTATATTGCATCTTAATCATCTGTCGATTTCGGTTAAGTATAAAGAGGAAAATAGTCAGAAGCATTATAAAGATAGTCAGACCTGCTGGTAACAAGCACTGTGATATGATCATTTTATTCCAATCCTTGGCACTAGTGTCCATACCCAGTACAGCAATCAACTTGTTTGTTTCGTAAGCATAGATTGGAACCAGACTGGTTAACAGAGTACCCCAACGATCTTTAATCGGTCCAACTGTACGTTGTTCTCCAGTATTAAACGTATATAGGTATTCGTCTGACACCTCCTCATAAATAAGTCCAGGAGACGCATAGTTCTTGGAATCCGGAGGCTGGGAATCCAGAAAGAAAAAAACAGTCCCATCACTTTTACGCCCCATCAGATAGAGAAAACGGCATGTTCTATGAGCCTGACGAATTTGGATTAATTGTTCTTTAATTCGGCGATAATCAGGTGAAGTTAAGTCGGCTTTATTGCCTTTTAAACTTTGTAATCGTTTAGGGTCAATTGATCGGGCCACGAGGCGAGCCTGCTCTAACGCATCCTCAGATAATTTGCGGGTCGTAAGATTCCATGTAAAACATGTTGAAAATAGACCCAATGCAAATATTACTACAATGAAGGTTGCAGTTGTTATATGTTTTCGTTCAGACATCTTTTTATTTCTCACATTACATAACTAAGAGCGTTTGTAACTATTCAGCGCAAGTAGAAAAACACCATATATTGATGCATTTCAGCGAATTCTGGGGACATAACCCGATTCTCCGAAGGAAGTCGGGATTGTGTACCCTGAATTTGCCTAACAGTAGCGAAATGTTGATTTTTCAGATTATTGACAGTAACACAGGTGTTATTTTTTTGTAAAGCGGGATGATTGATAAAACGTCGTTAAACTGTGCAGCGGGTTTATGGGGTGGATTTACATTCTTATTATTTTTTTATGATTTGGTGGAATTGGTATTGTGATTGAAAATGTATCTTGAATCCGAAAAAGCTGCTTGACGTACGGTATGGGTAATATTATGATATTTGGAAGTATCTTTTCTAATTGACATAAGTTGCACAATAAAATGAAAAAGCACAATACTACTCTCAGCCCTTTTCGCGAATACGACATTCTCGACTATCCTCTTAAGCGGGGGCGGGTCTTGATTGAAGCGGCGGCCGGTTCCGGTAAGACCTACACGATTCAGTATCTCTTTTTGCGTCTGGTGCTTGAGCGCTCGGATCTTAAAGCCGGTAATATTCTGGTTGTGACTTTTACTGAAGCGGCGACCCAGGAGCTTAAAGAGCGGATTCGTGAGATTCTCAGGGCGGCCGCAAATCTTCTTAGTTCTCTCTCTCAGACTCGGGTTATTACCGAAAAGGATGGTGATCTCGGGCGGGTGCTGGGTCAGGCTTTGGCTCAAGGGGCGTCGGTGGGACTTCTTAAAGAGCGGCTGAAGGCGGCTCGGGTCGGTTTTGATGAGATTGTAATCGCTACCATCCATGGTTTCTGCAACCGTATTTTGAGCGATTATGCTTTTGAATGTGGCATCCGTACCGGGGTTGATCTGGTTAAAGAGAGCCGGCTTTTTATTCAGGTTGTGGCCGAGGATTATTGGCGGCGGACGTTTTATCGGGGAGCGGAAATTTTGCCTCGGGTGGCGGCTGATTGTGGTTTGCAGCTCGATACGTTGGTGACTTTGGCGGCCCGGCTGGATCAGGATCCCGATCTTGTGGTCTTGCCGGAAAAGCCGAAAAACGGTTCCTGGAGTGAAGATATAGCCGCCCTTGTTGCCGAGATTAAAAGGGTGGCCCCGCGTTTTAAAGATAACTGTAAAAGAGCACATGATTATCTTGTCGGCGAACGCAAAGAGCTTAAAGAGCTTCTTTTTGCCGGGTCTCCGTTAAAAAAGGGGGCTTGGCTGCCGGGGAAATTCGATCAGTTTGCCGACCTTTTGGAAAAGACGTTGGCTGCCGCCGACTGGCCGACGGGAGATGAAGCTAAAAATTTAACTAAATTTTCGGCCGACGCACTTGAAAATCAGACTAAGGTTAGGCAGATTACTCCCGTTCATCCTCTTTTTGAACTTTGTCAAGAGTTGGTTGAAGCTCTTGCACTCTATCAAGCCGCTGCCGCCGCCCTGGTTTGTGCTCTAAAGCGCGATTTTCTCGGCTTTGCCGCTGGCCCTAATGGGGTAGAGGCTTGTAAGTTTAAAGCCCGTCAGCAAGGTTACAGTGATTTTCTGACCGGTTTGCGGAAGGCTCTGGCCGGGGCCTCAGGGGTTTTATTACGGCGCTTGGTCGGCGAGCGTTTCAAAGTTGCTTTGGTTGATGAATTTCAGGATACCGATCCGGTTCAGTACGGGATTTTTAATGCTCTTTTTGATCGCTTCGAGCTTCTTTTTTATCGTATCGGCGACCCCAAACAGTCAATCTACGGTTTTCGCGGCGCTGATATTTACGCCTATCTTGAGGCGGCTCAGGAAACCGGTCAACAGCGGGCTACACTTGATCGTAACTTCCGGTCGACGCCGCAACTGCTAAAGGCGCTTAACCAAATCTTTCAAATTCCGACCCCTTTTTTGCTTGATGGCATCGACTATCGGGATATGTGTAGTGGTCGGCCGACTGAGTTGCAATTGCTGATTGAGGGGCGCGAAGCGGTGCCTTTTCACTTCTGGTATCTTAACGGCGATGAGGGTAAAAATCTGACGGTCGCCACAGCTCGTAGTCGCTTGATAAATGCGGTTGCAAATTGTTGTGCTCATCTTCTTGATTTTGCCCAAAAACCTTTAGACAAGGGTTGGCAGGCGGAATTGGTGAATGTGGAAAACAATTTTAGACGGCCTTTGCGGGCTTCCGATATCGCCATTTTGACCAGCACCAATGAAGAAGCCGCCTTGATATGGGAGGCGTGTTGTGCTTGTGGAGTACCGGCGGTAATTGCTGCGGCTGGTGATCTCTGGCAGACGGCTGAGGCCCGAGATCTCTTCTTTTTCTTGAATGCGGTTCTTTATCCAGATGATGATCGCATTTTAAGTACGGTTCTGGCAACTCCGTTAATCGGCAAAAGCGCTGACTTTTTGGCCGCTGTTCACGATTCTCAGATCCATGATGATAGCGGGGCTGATGCTATTTGTCTAAAAGAGTATGAAGCTTGGCGGCAGCGTTTTTGTGACGCTCGTGAGGTGTGGCTCAAACAGGGGTTGATGGCCATGTTTTTGGGTATGGCTGACTTTGATGTGCGCCGTAATCTCGCCCGTTTACCGGGCGCAGAGCGTGCTTTGACCAATTTCTATCATCTTCAGGAAGTTTTACATCAGGTCGAGCGTGAACACCTTTTTGGCCCGCAAGCCCTGCTTAACTGGTTTCATGAACATCTTGCCGGAATGTCAAAAGACGAAAATGAGTATGAGCTGCGACTTGAGAGTGAGGCTGAAGCCCTTAAAATTATGACAGTTCATAAAAGCAAAGGGCTTGAATTTCCGATTGTTTTTGCCCCCTTTTTATGGTCTAGAGGTTTTAAACCGGCAAACCATAAACGTCCTTTGACAATTTTTCATCGACCTAAACCTTCAGGCGTCGGCAATGATCGCTGTCTTGATCTGAATCCGGAGGTGGCAAAAGCGCATCTTCAAGCCGCCGCCAGTGAAGATCTGGCCGAAAGTTTAAGACTTCTCTATGTCGCACTGACCCGAGCCCAATCTTCTCTCTATCTGGCCTGGCCGCAAACTAAAAATAGCGGCAATACAGCGTTGATGTATCTGCGGCGGCCGCCGCAAAATGATAGTGAGCGTCTGGACTTTATTGATAAAGGCGGTCCCGCACCGAGTTCTGGAGTGATTGACGATGAAAAGGCGGCTAAGTGGGAAGAAATTCCTGAGATTGTCCGTGAAGCTCCATTTTTGGGTCGTAAGCAGCTTTTAGCCTCGGTTGAGTCGGCTCGCGTACCGGCCCGCGATTTTAAGCGACGACTTTTGCCGGAAAAAGCTATTTTGAGTTTTTCCCGGTTAACGGCTGAACGTCATCATCAATCTCCTTTAGCGGCTTCGGAGCTAGTTTCAGAATTGGTGTCGGCGGAATTGTTGCAAGTTGTCCGGCCCCGGCAGCCGGAGGGCGCGGCGGCGGTAGCGGTCGAAGTTGCGGAGCCGCCGTTTGCGGATTTCCCCGGCGGTACGGCCACCGGTAATGCTATCCATGCAATCTTTGAAAAACTCGACTTTGTTAAGGTTGGGCAAAGTGACTGGCAAAATAATTGGCAAAACGATTTAAAGCTTAAGGCGTTGGTGCGGAGTTCTCTGGAACGTTGGGGCGTGATTTCGGTAAACTCATCATCCGGTCTCGATCAAGAGAGCCAACTTTTGCAGTATGAAGAAAAAATTATGATCATGCTGGATCAGGTTTTAAATACGCCGCTGCCAGCGGTTGATGGTCAGTTACGACTTTCACAAGACGATCTGGCTCTTTGCCCGGAGATGGAATTTTTACTCCCGGTACCGGAATCACTTGAGGCTGAAAAATTGACTCAAGTACTAAAAAGTCAGGGCTTGCCAGCCTTTGCCCAAGCCGAGCCCGGCAAGATTGCCGGTTGGCAGCTCAGCTTTCCAGCCCATCTGCCGGGGCACGGCTATTTGAGCGGATTTATTGACCTTGTCTTTAGTCATAATAAACGATATTATCTGCTTGATTGGAAAACCAATAATCTCGGGTCAGCTTACGCCGATTACCAGCCTGAAGTGCTGCAAAAAAGTATGCTTGATTCAGACTATATTTTTCAGTATCATCTCTATCTGATCGCTTTGCACCGTTTTTTGCAGAGTCGTCTGGTCGATTATGATTATGAAACCAATTTTGGCGGGATTTATTATCTCTATGTTCGTGGTATAAATGGTAAAGATGCCGGTAGTGGGGTTTTTTATGATCGTCCGAGTTTGGAATTGGTTGAAAATCTCACCGAAGTGATTTGCGGTAAATGACTTTTATGAAAAAAGAAAAATCGGTCGGCGGCGGAGATTTAGAGAAAATTGCTCTGCTTGAATCTCTGGTTACACCCGGCCCGTTTCATTATATTGATATTCATTTTGCCCGGTTGGTTTGTCGGTTGGCAGGAGAGGTTGGGTGTTGGCCGCTTTTTTTGGCGGCTCTGCTTACCAGTTATGCGGTTAACCGGCGTCGTCAGATCTGTCTGCCGCTGCGGGAGTTGCCGGCGGAGTTATCTGAATGGCTGATGGCTGATAATGGTTCTGAACTGAATCCTGAATCCGCGACCCGGTTGGCTGAATTGGTGTGGCCGCCCAATTGGGAGGACGAACTTAGCGCTCATGCTGGCGTGGCAAGTCCGGAAAATGCGGCTTTGCGGCAACATCTGTTGGTGCTAGATGATGGCCGTCTCTATTTGCAACGATATTGGGATTACGAGCGGCGTCTGGCCCGCATGATCAATGAACGGCTCAAAGCTCCGGCTTTCGACTTTCCCGATCCCGTCAAATCTTTGAGCGTTGTAGCGCCGCGTTTTGCTGGTGAAAGTGGCGTTGTTGATGTCGAAGTTAATGTCGAAGTTAATGCCGACGTTGATGTTAACGTTGACTGTGCTTTGTCATCGTTTAATTTTCAGACGGCGGCGGTTTGTGCCGGTTTGCGTAACCGTTTTACGATTATCAGCGGCGGTCCGGGTTGTGGTAAAACTTCGGTGGTGGCAGCGGTTGCCGCTTTATGGTTGGAATCCCGGCCTCAAGATCGAATTGTTCTTTGTGCTCCGACCGGTCTGGCCCAGGCCCGGTTGCATCAGGCTCTGCTCGATGAGATTGCTTTTCTTAATTGTACAAAAGAGGTCAAAGATGAGCTCCTGAAACTTTCGGCGGCGACGATTCATCGTCTGCTCGGCTACCGGCCGGGGTGCGGTTTTCGTTATCATGCTGAAAACCGGCTGCCGGTTGATCTCCTGATTGTCGATGAGGCCTCGATGGTGCCGCTCTGGATAATGACCAGCCTTTTTGCGGCCCTGCCCGATACTTGTGCAGTCATTCTTTTGGGCGACAAAAATCAGCTGGCTTCGGTTGAGGCCGGAGCCGTACTTGGTGATCTCTGTTCGTCCGGGTCGGAAAATTGTTTCTCGGCCGCCTTTTTCAACGATGTTGTCCGTTTGACCATGGAACCCGCGCCGGTGGGGGGCTCCGCAACTGCGGAAAAAAGTTTTTTAGATGATCATATTATTGAATTGAAAAAAAGTTTTCGTTTTGCCCCGGATGGTGGTATCGCTCGTTTGCAACGAGCGATTATGGCCCCCGCCGCCGCCAACAAAGTTGATCTCGAACAACTTTGTGCTCATGACCCGAGCGGGGAGGTCGGCATGCACCGGCTGCCGGGTGCAGGCCCGGCTTTCGAGGCTTTTCTTTTTCAACAAATGGCTCGCCTTGAAGTCGAGATTAATGGCCGTATGGTGCCGGTTAAATCATATTACGAGGTTGATGATCTGGCGACTGCCTTTGCAATTTTTCAGGCATTTCGTATACTTTCACCATTGCGTCGCGGCCGTTTCGGGGTTGATAATCTTAACCGTCTTCTGCCGCAAGCCTTAGGGTTGCAGGCAAACCGGCAATATTACCGTGGACGCCCTTTAATGATCACCCGTAATGCGCCGCAACTTAATCTCTATAATGGTGATATCGGTCTTGTCTGGCCTGATGGCGCAGGCCTTTTAAAGGTCTGGTTTCGGCGTGCCGACGGCAGCTTTGCCGATTTTTTGCCCCAACGTCTGCCAAATCATGAAAGTGCTTTTGCAGTTACTGTGCACAAAGCCCAAGGTTCGGGTTTTCAACGTGTTCTTCTCCTCTGGCCGGGCGCGGATAACCCCTTGTTGACGCGGGAGATGCTTTATACGGCGGTTACCAGGGCCGCAAAACGGATTGAAATCTGGTTGCCGGGGGCGGCGGCTTCGGGCCGATCTGGAAAGGCCTCTTTAGCCGCGACTTTGGCCGCGTCTTTGACAGCGGCCTGTCGCCGCCGGGTTGAGCGTTCCAGTGGATTGTTGAAAACGTTACAGGAGATGAGATGAAACGAAAAAGTTTTTTAAATATTGAATGGCTGCTGGCAATATTGGTGATTATTCTGTTTGTCGGCGGCTTCTTTTACGTCTTTCACGAACCTGAGACAGCCACCTCCGTATCCTTGTCTAAAGAGCAGAAAGATTCATCCTCTAAAACGGTGAAAGATGTTCCACCGGAACCCGCCGTCCAACTGCCAACCACTGTAGTTGCAAAAAAAAGCAAACCGGTCAAGGCGGAAAAAAATGTCACCGAAAAAGTCAAAAGCGTGGCTGAAACGGTTTCTCCAGAGGCCGATTTTGGGGTTTCAGGTGCAGTCTTTGCGTTTGAGAGCGGTTTGCCGCTGGCTGGTTGTCAGGTAAGTTTTAACGGTCAAAGTCAGGAGAGTAATCAAGCCGGGGAATTTTATCTCTGGGCTGATGGTGGCATCAGTCGCTTAAGTTTTTCCTGTGCCGGATTTAAATCTCTGGCGATCGCGAAGTTTGATATCCAGGCCGGCAGCGGCCTGGCCCGCTTTGATGTTTATCTCAGCGAAGTGGAAAAATCGGGAGATGGGCGGATTGAAGTCAATGGTGTGAGTGGGCGGGTTTATGACCGGGAGAGCGGGGCGCCGTTGGCGGCCGCGAGAATTGTTATTAGTTCAGTTCGAACCGTAACCGATGATGCCGGTTTTTTTGAACTTTGGGGTAATAGCAGCAGCCTGGTAACGATGCTGGTTTCGGCTCCGGGTTATGTTCGTGAAATGATCTCCGGGATCGATTTTGAAAACCAAAGTAACCCTTTTTTCTTTGAGGTTTTACTTGAACGAGCCCAGGTTGGAAAAGGTCGGATGGCTCTGGTCGGCATCGGCGCCCGCCTGGTTAAAAGTGAAGAGGGCTATGAGATTGCTGATCTTCTGGACGATTCACCAGCTTTAAATGAAGGGCTGGCTCCCGGCGATCGCCTGGTTGCGGTCGACAGTTTGGCTGTTGACGACTTCTCACTGCGAGAAGTTGTCGAGCTGATCCGCGGACAGGCTGGTCAGCCAGTCACATTAATGGTTGAACGAGATGGTGATTTCCTGGAATTTATCTGTCTCAGGGAGCGGGTGCTTTATTAACGAATGTATCAGGTAATGACTTTAGTCTGAAAAAAGACTTCCAGATAGGGGAGATTGACCCTCGGGGAATAGAGTTGCAGGTGAGTACCCGGAGCTTGATTTCCGGTGATGGATTGCTCAACTTCCAAGGCCAGTTCCGGAATAAGAAGCAGAGATTTTCTACTCCATTCAGCAACCACTATGCCAACCCCTTGCCAATCCGGGTGCTGCTGGAGGAAAATCAGAGTCCAGTGGCGGTTAGAGAGGCGTTCGGTCTGTTTAATCCGGCTGCTGGTTGAATTGACGGATGCTATACGGGTTGTGATCTCATTTTCATTCAAAGTCGGCAATCCTGCCAGATGCAGACGGATCTGTTGATGGGCCACCAGATCAAGGTAGCGCCGCAAGGGACTTGTTACCCTGATATAAGCATTCAGACCAAGACCGTAATGGGATTGGGGTGAGCAACTTATGCGGCCGGCTCGCATCGACCGGCGTTTGGCATACATTGCCACTATGGTTGGCAGATCGTCGGTTTCGGGCATTTCATTCGGGGGAATTTGACCGGCGTGCGGCATCGGCAGGTCATGTTTTTTCGCATATAGAGCGCAAGCGGCACCCGCCATCAGCATCGCTTCACTTACCAGATTGCGACTTTTGAGGTTAGGTAGGGGAGTGATCTTAACCTGGTCATTGACGGTTATAATTTTACATTCAGGAAGATCGATCTCAACGGCTCCGGCTCTCAGTCTCTGTTTCCGATGGGCCCTGGTTAAATCCCATATTTTTGTCAGAATACTATTTTCCGTAAGCAGTTTTTCAGCCTCGCTGTAGCTTAAGCGCGTTACTTTGATCAGGCTGGGGACGATTTCAAGATCCAGGATAGTTCCGTTTTCATCAAGTTCAAGAGCGAAAGAGAGGGCCGGGGAGACCTCTTGCAGGCCGAGGCCAAGTTGGTCAGTCAAACTCACGGGGAGCATGGTTTGGGTGGTTTCCGGTAGATAGATGGTGGCGGCTCTCTCTTTGGCACTCGTATCGCTGGGGCTGTCGATACTTATCCGGCTGGCGACATCGGCAACATGAACCCAGAGCCGCTGGCCGTCAAAACTTACAGCATCATCAGGGTCATTGCTGTTTTCATCATCAATGGCAAAAGCCGCAAGTTCGGTTAAATCGAGGCGTTTTTCATCCGATAAAGCAGGTGGCGTTTCCAGCTCTTGGGGCTCACTGTTTTCGTTATAGGGTAACTCAAAGCGTTGCGGATAGGGGTTGAATGAGCTCTTCCAGTAACCGAGTTCAACTAAAATGGCATGCGCATTTTCGCGCGATTGCTGACGCCCCAGATGTTGTAAAAGACGGCTTTCCGTGCCTTGTTCCAGAGCTAAATTTTCGACTTCGGTGAGGAAACCCCGGTCAGAGTCGATGATGGTTTTTTTATCAACTCTTTCGAGGAAGGCCTGCCAGCTCTCATAGCGGGCTTTTTTGGCGGCTCTTTTCTTGTTTTCCAGAATTAATTCTTCATCTGAACGAGCTTTGATTCGGTTTGGAGAACCATGGAAATGGACTCCTTCAGTGACGATCTGCCAAGCACTCCAGATCGCTGAAGCGCTGGTCTGGTTGAAGACCAGTTCAGCAATTTCCTCTAAAGTTGTCTCTTCACCGCTTAAAAGAGAGCGTGCCTCTTCGAGGTCATCCACGTCCGCGGTTAAAATATTTAACTCAGTAATCGGACCGGGATGAAGGAATGTGATATCTTTAGGCCGAACTTTTTTGCTTAGTGGTTTTGAAAGGAGGTCAATTTCAATTTTATCGCCCAGCTTGACAAGTTTTGCCGGCTGACTTTTGTAAAGGAGAAGAGCTCCGATCTTGAGGTTGGTGGTGGTCATATATTTTAATCTTTTATCAATCTTTTTGGAGGAAAAAGAGTTCTTTGATGACCTGTTTTTGGTCTTCAAGGTTAAGTTCGAGCAGGCGGCGCAGGTGAGTCATGCTTTCAGCATCGTAACTGGTAAACTTGAATCCGTAATGATTTCCATCAAGGTGAACCAGACGAGCGCTAAAATTCATGGAGATACTTGAAGAGGGCAGAAAAATCTTGATCAGGACGTCTTCATTTAAGGTGAGTGGCAGCTCGGTGCTGCAGTTTATCAATGCACCCTTAAAAGAAATATCCAGAAGATCGCCGCCATAAGGATGTCCTTTGATTTCGATTTTAGTATGGGCCTGAAATGTTATCCGGCTGAAATGTCGCTGCTCATCCATTCTTTTCTCCTTATCTCCCCACTAATGAAGTTCTACTCAAAATGGTAGACTACAGCCTATCCGTTCCCGGCTCAACTGTCAACCTCAAATTCTAATTGTTTTCGCTTTGCCTTTTACATCCAGGGCCAATAATTGTACTCTTGCCGCCGGATAGCGGCTGGATACTTATTCTGGTGCTGATTCTCTCCTTTAAGGCTGAGACATGGGAGATGACGCCGATCAGTTTTCCGTCCTGTTGGAGCCCGGCCAGGGTTTCCAGGGCGGTATCTAAAGCTTCTTCATCGAGAGTGCCGAAACCTTCATCGAGAAAGAGCGAATCAACCCGGACGTTCTGACTCGCCATCTTGGATAGGCCAAGAGCCAGAGAGAGGCTGACAATAAAACTCTCGCCGCCGGAAAGATTTTTGGTCGATCTGATTTCAGATGCCTGATAATTATCGATAACATTAAGTTCGAGGGGTTGTTTCTGGTCGCGAACCAGGAGGTAGCGGTCGCTCATTTTTTCAAGTTGTTGGTTGGCATGGGAGACCATCAGCGCAAAAGTGAGGCCCTGGGCAAAATTTCGATATTTTTTACCGTCGGCTGAACCGATCAGGAGATGTAGTGAGTCCCACCTTGTGCACTCTTTTTTCTGTTTTTCAATTAATAATTGCTGTTCTTGATGTTTGCTTTTGGCGGTTTTATTATCATAAAGTTTCTGTTTTTTCGCCCCAATCTCTTCGCCCAGTTCTTTTAGGGACTCTTGCTTTGCCATCTGCTCTTTTTGTAGATCCTCCAGTGGACTTTGATTTGTCTTTTTTTCTATTTCCTGAACAAGTTTAATTTCTCGATCATTTTTACGGGTTTTAATCTCAGTTTGTTTATTGTCAAGGGCTTTGGCTTGCTGACCTAATTTATCTCTTTTTTCAGGGGATAGTCGATAGAGAAGAAAGGTTGGTTCATCCTCAAAGCCGGATTTTTTACAGCTTGTTCTAAAAGATGGTTCAAGTTTAGTGAGTTCGGGCTCTCTTTTTGAGATGTTCTCGTTTAACGTGGTGATTCGGGTTTTTAAATCACTTAATTGTTGTCGGGCCTGATCCCGGTTTTTTCTCTCAACGTCTTTAGATTTCTCGGCGGCAAAAATTTGGCCTGTCAAGCGAAGCTCCTCGGTGTCCGGATTTTTTTGGCCATACAATCCTTTACGTTCGGTTGTAAGTGTAGCAAATACACGTCTGTTTTCGTCTAGATTTTTCTGTTTCTCCTTGAGTGAATCGTTGAGTGTGTGCATGATCGTCTCAAGGCTTTTAATCTCAGCTGCCAGCTCCAGATTTTGGTTTTCAATTTCAGTTTTTCTTTTTTGCTCTGTCTGCCATCTCTTCAATCTGATTCCGAGGCCTGAGGAGATGGTGCTGAGATCATCATCCGGGATCTTGGTGATGCCGAATGGGGTCAATTCGGAGAGCAGGTTTTTTTTCAGTTCAGCCTGTTTTTTTGTCGTGGTCTGTAACTCTTTTTTGAAGTGCTGGAGGTTGGCTTGTGATTCATCTCTCTTGTGCCCGGCCTGAATGAGCTGTTTTTCCGCTTCAGCTAAGGCTAAGCCAGCTTTTTTTTCAGCCAGGTTATGTTGTTGCAGATTGGTTTCCAGTTCTTCCGCTTTTTGAATAAGAGAGCTCAGCTGATTAATTTTTTTCTCGGTCTCATTAATTTTTGGGCTATTACCTTGTGTATAAGGGTGGTGCAAGGAGCCGCATAAGGGACATGGTTTATGGTCTTCTAATTTTTCTCGTTCATCCTCAAGGCTTGCGATCTTTTTTAGATAGGCCATTTCTCTAAGAAGTGCATCATGTTCAGCTCGGTACTCCCGGAGATGGCGGTTATCCAGATGTTCTGCAATAGCCAAATCTGTTTGGATAACCAGTTTTTTGGCGGCATCATGTCTGTTTTTGAGGTTTTGGCCCAATGCCTGTTGTTTTTTATGTCGGGTGTTATCCGCAGCAGCCTGCTTCTTGAGTTTAGTGACCTGGTTGTTTATGGTGGAGATGTTTTCGTTTACGGACTTTAAGTTTTTGAGCTGTTCATTAATTCCGGTGAGGTCGCTAATTAGTGCGGCGTCATCAGCATTTCTTAAGAGGTAGTCAGCTGCGTCGGCAAGTTTTTTTATGGCTGTTTTTTGGTTGATTACATACTTTTGGCATTGCTCTTTTTTTTCGTAAAGTTGAGCTTCCAGCTTCCGGTGATCTTTGTCGGCAGATTTTAAAGCTGATTGTTTAGCCAAAATTTGCAGGTCAAACTCGCGAACCTTTTTAATTAATTCGAGTTCATTTTTTTGCTCATTTTTGACCTTTAATAGAGCCTCTTCAGTTTTATTGAAGGCAGTCTCTTTTGCTCCCAGAGCCCTTTCCCGATCCGGTAGCTGAATCTTTAAGTTGGTTAAAAGTTGCAGCTCATTTTTTTGTTCTTCTCTTTTTGAGCTTAAGGTTGCGTATTCGCTTTCGAGTTCTGTTGCTTTAAGGGCTTTTAGCAATATTTCTCGATCCGGGGCAAACGCTTTTAAACCATTTTTTAAGGCCTCTGCTTCCTGGTCGATGGCTAAGAGCTCACTTTTTAAGGCCGCAATGTCATTAAGCCGGGCAATCGATTTTTTCAGCCCTTCATTTTTAGTCCACAGATTTTTTTCAGCTTTTTGTTGCTCTATAAGTTCCTGCTTTAATGCTGTTTCGCCTTCATCACTTAAAATGGCGATACCGCCGGTTTCCGCCCTTAAGATTTCAAGTTTTCCCTGTTCGTTCTGTTTTCGTTCGTGAATTAGTTGTGAAATTTTACTGTAGATTTCGGTGCCGGTGATCTGCTCAAGAATGGGGGCTCGGGCATCGGGTGCAGCTTGTAGAAAAGCGGCAAATCCGCCTTGGGCCAAGAGCATGGAACGAGTAAACCGATCAAAGTCCATGCCGGTTTTTTTTTCAATGGCGGCGGCAACATTGCGTTTTTTTGATTCCAGAATGCGTCCGCTTTTGAGCTCTGAAATTTCATGTTTTGATTCAGCCAGGTTGCCGTCAGATTTCTTGCGGGCTCGGTGCTGACTCCAATGCGCGCGAAATTGTCCAGCTTGGGTGGCAAAGGTCACTTCGGCAAAGCACTCTCCGGTCTGCCGGGACATGATCTCGTTACTATTTTTGCTGATTAATTTTAAGCGAGGAGTGCGGCCGTAAAGGGCCAGGCAGATGGCATCAAGGATAGTCGATTTACCGGCCCCGGTGGGGCCGGTAATGGCAAATATCCCGTCGCCGACATATTCTGGTGTGGTAAAGTCGATAGACCACTCGCCGACTAGTGAATTAAGGTTTTTAAAGCGTAAATTTAGTATTTTCATTGATTGTAATCACATATTTTTATCCGCAGATTAGTCTTCGTTCAGATCGACTTCCTGCAAAGTTTGAATAATCTCTTGGTAAGATTGAATCAGCTTCGGGCGTTCATCTTCTGTTACTTCATGGCTATCCAGACAACGGATAAAGACGTCGTTGATATCGAGGTCATCAAGCGTCTCGGCCTTGTCGCTTTGCATGATGATCTGTTCAATGACCCGCTGGTTTTTTATTTTGCGGATTTCCATGTTCGTACCTGAAATCGCCTCATTCATAAGTTCTTGCAGGTTGCCGATGATCTCATTGCCGGTGTATTCAATCTCCAGCCAGGCGCTACTTGATTCAGATTTTAAGGCATCGATTCTGGCGCTGATTTTATCAATGTCGCCGGATATTTTTTCTAACTTTTGAAAACATGGAACCGGGAACTCACTTATTTGCGGGGTGCGGCCATCAAATTCCACTAGAACTATACTCTTTTTATGAGCGGCTTCGCCATAGCCCATGGGAATCGGTGAACCACAATAACGAAAATGTTCTGATTTCCCGACTTTCTGGGGGACATGCAGGTGTCCTAAAGCCAGATAATCTAAGCAGGCCGGAAAAATATCTTCACCGACATGAGCCAATGAACCGACATAAAGCTCTCTGACGCCGTCCCCATCAATCGTCTTGCCGCCGGTTGTAAAGAGGTGTCCCATACCGATGATAGGGATATTGCCGGATTTAGCCTGTTTTTCTTCTGCGACGCAGCAGACCTCAGCATAATGTTTTTGTACGCCATTGATGAGCTTGGTATTTTTGTCGTCAATGGTTTCTCCCGCTTCTACGGTACGGATGTCGCGATCTCGCAGGTAGGGAACCGCGCAGATAATAGCTTGTGTAATCTTGTCCGGGCCGCAAAGGGTGATGACTTCAGCTTCCGGGTTTTCGCTGATTGAGCCAACCACATAAACATTCAAGGCGCGCAGAAGCTCTTTCGGGGCATTTAAAAAGGAGGGGGAATCATGGTTGCCCGCAATCACCACAATATGCTGGCAACAAGATGCTGAAACCCGGCAGAGAAACTGGTAATAGAGTTCCTGTGCCCGGTTACTGGGCGTACTCGTATCAAAAATATCACCCGCCACGAGCAAGGCATCAACACCCTCGCTCACAATCAAATCAGCGAGCCAGTCAAGAAATGCCGAAGATTCATCATAGCGTTTTCGGCCATAGAGCGAGCGGCCCA